>JBQCFR010000029.1:0-14967 GCA_051958885.1 Tsuneonella sp. | reverse complement strand
GTTGCTGCGATCCTCCACCGAGTTCACCGTCAGCGACACCCCGTCGACCGTAATCGAGCCCTTGGCGGCGATGAACGGCGCGAGCGCGGCGGGGGCGACGATCGTCACGCGGGTCGAATCGCCCTCGGGCGCGATTTGGGCAACGGTGCCGACCGCATCGACGTGGCCCGAAACGATGTGGCCGCCGAGCTCGTCACCGACCTTCAGCGAGCCTTCGAGGTTGATCCGGGCGCCTTGCTCCCATGTCCCGCGCGCGGTGCAGCTCAGCGTTTCGGCCGAGACGTCGACTGCGAACCACGACCGTCCGCGCTCGTCCTGCGGCTCGCGAAGCGCACGCTCGACCACCGTGAGGCACACGCCGGCGCAGGCGATCGAGGCGCCGATGGCGATCTTGTCCGGATCCCATGGGCAGGCGATCCGCAGCCGCAAGTCGCCGCGTTGCTCGACGCGCTCGATCGTGCCGACCGCGGTGACGATACCGGTGAACATGCCGCTGATCCTCTTTTAAAAGCCACATTCGTTCGCCCTGAGCGTGTCGAAGTGCTGCGCTTTCACTTGTGCGCTGCGCTAGAAGAAAAAACGGTCCTTCGACAAGCTCAGGCCGAACGGGAAATCGAAATCGATCTCGTTCGCCTAAACGCTTCATAGGTGTCGCTGCCAAGCTGACGTCGCTCGGCAAGCTGCCACCGCCCGTGTGCTGCGCCGAGATCGCTGAGGCCAAGCGCGCCGACCGCGCGCAAACCGTCGCCGATCACGATGGGAGCGCGGTAGATGTCGATGCGGTCGACCAGATCGGCGGCGAGGAAGCTGGCTGCGGTCCGCGCGCCGCCTTCGATGTAAAGATACTGGACGCCCGCCATGCCGCTGATTTCAGCAGCGTCGGCGATGGTGCGCGCGCCGTGCGCCGCACCCCCGGTGAGCACCCAGCGTTCGGGGCTGCGATGCTCCAGCCCCCGCAGGCGCACGTCGAGACCGGGCGCGTCGGCGCGCCACGTGCCGCCGCCGACCAGGATCGCGTCGGCGCGGGCGCGCTGCGCATGAACGTGCGCGCGCGCCTCCGGACCGGTGATCCAGCGGCTGGCCCCGTCGGCGAGCGCGATGCAGCCGTCGAGCGACAGCGCAAGTTTGAGCGTGACGTGCGGCCGGCCAAGGCGCACGCGCGCGAGATAGCCGGCGAGGCTGTCCTGCGCCGCCGCCGATGGCAACAGCTCGGCGCGGATGCCCGCATCGGCCAGGCGCGCCAGGCCTTGCCCGGCGGTGCGCGAGTCCGGGTCCTCGGTGCCGACCACCACTCGCGCCGGTGCGGCCGCGACCAGCAGATCGGCGCAGGCGGGCCCACGCTCGCCGCGATGGGCGCAAGGTTCGAGCGTGACGTAAACGGTCGCGCCGCGCGCCGGCTCGCCCGCCATTGCGAGCGCCGCGGCCTCGGCGTGCGGCCGGCCGCCCGCCTGAGTCCAGCCGCGCCCGACCACGCGCTCCTCGCGCACGATCACGCACCCGACGCTCGGATTGGGGCGGCTCAGCGGACGTCCGCGCGCGGCCAGCCGCGCGGCCGCCGCCAGCCATTCGCCGTCAGTGGGCGGGTTGTGCAACCGCTGTGTCCGCCGGCTGTCCGCCTGGCCGGGCCTCGGCCGCCTGCTGCGCCTTGATCTGCTTCTCCATCGCGTCGACGTCGAGGCCCGTGGCGCGGCCGAGCGCGCGGTAGGCGTCCTTCACCTCGTTCTCGCGCTTGGCCTGTTCGGCGCTGAGCTTGTCCTGCAGCTTCTGGTTCGCCACGTTCGAGGCTTCGATCTGCGCGTCGGTGCGGCCGGCCTCGAAGGTGGAGATGTAGGTGACCTCGGGCGGGGGAGGCGGCACCACCACCCGCTCCTTTATGAACTGCCACATCACCACCCCGGTGATCAGCGCGGCGACGATCAGCATCGACCAGTTGAGCCGCACATGCTCCTGCAGGAAAGCAAACAGCACCACGCCGGCGACCACCGCCAGCGCGGCGGCGACCAGCAAGTTGAAATAGACGGCGTAGCCGGTGAGCAGGAACAGCAGGCAGCCGGTCAGCAGCGCCGACCCGCCGAGCACCGGCCACCGGTACGGGTTGGGCCGCCTGAACTCGTGCCAGAAGTCGGCAATGCCGGGGCCGGGGTTGAAGCGTCGGATCGCGCGCATGGGCGCCAAGATAGGGCGCTCGCGCGCGATGCGCCAGAACTCTAGTTGTAATCGACCGTGATCGGCAGGCGCGCGCGCAACGTGCCCCCGGCGAGCACCGCGGCATCGGTGTAGAGCGTGCCGGCGAAACTGAACTGCAGGTTGCCGTAGCTGTCGAGCGTGGGCGCGGCGGGCAGCGTGGTGCGGAAATCCTTTAGCACCGCCTGCGCGCCGTTGACGTCGGTCAGCGTGACGCTGGTGGGCATGGTGACGGCCACGCGCCGCAGCGGCTGGCCGGTGATCGTGGCGGTGCCCTGAACCGCGAAGCCGCCATCGTCCTCGAGCGCGCCGAACACCAGCTTGCTGCCGCTGTTCGCGTCGAGCACCACGTGGCCGACCTTGCCGCCGAGCAGGATCAGCCGGCCGAAGTCCACTCCGCTGTCGACCGACAGCAGCACCACCGTGCAGATGTCCTTCTTGGTGCCGCCGGTCGCCGCGCCGCGGCAGCTAGGCGGCAAATCGCACGCGGTGCAGGTGCCCTGCGCATAGGCCGACGCCCCCGCCATTCCCAAGAGCGAGGCCGCGCAGAGGATCGAGAGGACCCGGCCGAACATGGCCGCCGCTATGGCGGATCAAGGTTAACGACCGGTTAGGTGGTGGTACCTACCCGAACGCCGCATAGAGCGCGCGCCCCTCGCGCCGCAGCCAGCCGTCGGCTTCGGCGATGTTGCCTTCGAACAGCTCCGCGAGCAGCGCGTGGAATTGCGGCGAGTGATCGAAGTGTACGCAGTGGGCGACTTCGTGGGCGACGACCGAGCGGCGCACCGCGTCGGGCGCCTGGACCAGCCGCCAGTTGATCCGCACCGTGCCGCCGGTGGAGCAGCTGCCCCAGCGCCGCTGCGCGCGGGTCAGCCGCAGCGCGGGCGGGGCGATCGCCGCGCGCGCGGCGTAGTCGGCAAGGTCGCCTTCCATCAGCCGCACCGCCTCGCGCTCGAGCCAGTGCTGAATGCGTCCGGCAAGACCCTGCTCGGGTCCGCCGAGGACGAGCCGGCTCTCGGCGATCCGCGGCGAGCGCGGCGCATTGCGCTGCCAGTCGATCGCCAGGTCACTGCCGCGGTACCGCACCGTGCCGCCGGGCGAGGGTGGCCGCCGTTCGGGCACTTCGGCGAGCTGCTCGCCGAGCCATCCCGCGCGGGCGTGGACGAAGGCGAGCGCCTCCGCGCTGCGGCACCAGCGCGGCAATGTCACGCGCACCTCGCTGCCATCGGGCGCGAGCCGCATCGTCAGCCTCCGCGCGCGCGCATTGCGCTTGAGCGCGATGGGAAGCATCCGTCCGCCGAGCTCGATCCGCGGCTCGAGCATCTCGCGCCGCAGCCAGTCGATCATGCGCCGGCCTCTTCATCCCATTCGACGACATGGTGCTCGAGCGGACCGGCGTCGATCTCGCTCACCACTCGGCCTGCGACACCGGGGCCGCTGCGGTGGACCGCCTCGCGGTCGCCCGAGAGAAGATAGTGCCAGTCGGGCAGCGGCTTGCCGCCGGCGCGCAGCCGGTAGGCGCACGTGCCAGGCAGCCAGGCGACATCGCTCACGATCCGCAATGTCAGCCGCAGGCAATCGGGCACGAACGCCCGGCGGTGGCGGTAGTCGGTGCAGCGCCCCGTCTGGCAATCGAGCAGCTTGCAGGCGACATTGGTGTGAGCGATCTCGCCGGTATCCTCGTCCTCGAGCTTGTGGAGGCAGCAGCGGCCGCAGCCGTCGCACAGCGCCTCCCACTCCTCGCGGCCGAGCTCGGCCAGCGGCCGCTCCCAGAAGCGCTCCCTCAGCGCACCCATTTGGCGAGTTCGCCGGCGACTGCCTTGGCGCCGACATCGGTCGGCAGCGTGGCGATCGGCTTGCCGTCGGGGCCGAACAGGTAGGTGTAGTTGGTGTGGCTGACGAGGTAGGCGCCGTTCCCCTCGTCCTTGCCCTTCGAATAGGACACCGCGAAATTCTTGGCCGCGGCGGCGACCTGTTCCGGTGTGCCGGTGAGCCCGACCATGTCCTTCGAAAACGCGCGGACGAACTCGCCGACGACCTTCGGCGTGTCGCGCGCCGGATCGACCGAGACGAAGACCTGCTGCACCTTCGGAGCACCGGGGTGCGCCTGCTCGAACATGCGGATGCCCTGCGCAGTGCGCTGCACGTCGGTCGGGCATACGTCGGGGCAGTAGGTGTAGCCGAAGTAGATCGCGACGTATTTGCCGCGGAAGTCCGCCCAGTGCCGCGTCTTGCCGTCCTGGTCGGTGAGCGTGAAATCGCCCCCGATGGTCGCGCCCGCGAGCGGCGGCTCCTCCGGCGGTTGCTGCGGCGCGGCGTGGCAGCCCGCGAGCGAGGCCGCGAGGAAGAGGGCGAGGAGGCGGGGCATGGCTTGGCGGTTCATCGTCTGCTAAGCGCGCAGCGGCAATGAGCGGCGCGTTCGTTGCAGATGGATCATCGACCGGAGGATTGCAAAGGTGGGGCGCGCGTTTTTCCGCAATATGGCCGCGGCGGCGGCGATCGCGTTGGCCGTAGTGGCGGTGCCGGCCGGTGCGCAGATGATGTCCGAGGGGTTCGAGTTCCTCAAGGCGGTCAAGGACCGCGACGGCGACAAGGTTACTCAGGCGCTCGACAAGCCGGGCGCAACGGTGATCGGCGCGCGCGACCTGACCACCGGCGACGGCGTGCTGCACATCGTGACCCAGCGGCGCGACCTCGTATGGCTCGAGTTCCTGCTCAGCCGCGGGGCCAATCCGAATGCCGAGAACGCCAAGGGCGTCAGCCCGCTGGCGCTGGCGACGAGTCTCGGCTGGCTCGAGGGGATGGATGCCCTGCTCGGCGCAGGCGCGCGGGTCGACGATGCCAACTCCACGGGCGAGACGCCGCTGATCACGGCGGTTCATCGGCGCGACGCCGCAATGGCGCGCCTGCTGCTGGCCAAGGGCGCAGACCCGGACCGCAGCGACAACTCCGGCCGCACCGCGCGCGATTATGCGCAACTGCTGGGAGCCTCCTCCCCCGTGCTCGACGAGATCGCCAAGGCCGACACGGCGCGCAAGGGCGGCGGGCACAAGTCCTACGGTCCGAAGCTCTGACCGTGGCGGCTGGGGCACCCGCGCCGCTCGCCGACCTTACGCTCGATGAACTGCGGCTGGCGCTCGCGCCGGGTATTGCCGATTCGGCGGTGTTCGACGGGTGGAGCGACGCGGCGCTAAGTGCGGCCGCCGAGATCGAGGGCGTCGATGTCGATGTTGCGCGGCTCGCCTTCTCCGGCGGGGCGATGGACATGATCGCCGCATGGATCGAGGCGGTCGACCGGACGATGGTCGCAGCTTTTCCGCCCGAGACGATCATGCCGATGAAAGTGCGCGAGCGCATCCGCGCGCTGGTCCAGTTCCGGCTCGACGCGGTGACCGGGCGCGAGGAGGCTTTGCGCCGCGCGCTGGCGATCATGGCGATGCCGCAGAACGCGGCGCGCGCAGCACGGCTCGGGTGGTCGAGCGCCGACGCAATGTGGAGGCTCGCGGGGGACACCGCGACCGATTACAATCACTACACGAAGCGGGCGATCCTTGCGGGCATCTACGCCGCGACGCTGGCGACCTTCGTCGGCGACGACAGCGAAGGAAAGGCCGAGACGCGCGCGTTCCTGAGCCGCCGGATCGACGGGGTGATGCGCTTCGAAAAGGCCAAGGCGCAGCTGCTTGGCGGCGAGCGCGAGCACTTCAGCGTCGCGCGGTTCCTCGGCCGTTTGCGATACCCGACGCGCTGATCTGACGGTATTGAGAATTAGTTGCAATTAGCGCGCCCCTGTATTAATTGGCGCTCATGACGCTCGAAGGACTCGAACGCGGGCGCCGCGCACGCATTGTCGCGGTCGACTGGAGCCTCCTCGCGCCCGAGGAGGGGAAGCGGCTGCGCGCGCTCGGGCTCGACGCGGGCGCCCGCATCGCGGTCGCGCATCGCGGCGTGTTCGGCGGGCGCGACCCCCTCGCGGTGATGATCGGCCGCATGACGGTGGCGGTCCGCCGGGTCCACGCCGCCGCGATGACGGTCGAGCCGGTCTGAGCTCCCCGCGATGAGCCGCACGCGCACCGCCGCACTGGTCGGCAACCCCAACGCGGGCAAGAGCGCGCTGTTCAACGCGCTGACCGGCGCGCGGCAGAAGATCGCCAACTATCCAGGGGTCACGGTCGAGCGCAAGGCGGGCCGGTTCGTGCTGCCGACAGGCGAGCCAGTCGAGCTGATCGACCTGCCTGGGTCCTATTCGTTCGACACCACCAGCCCCGACGAGGAAGTGACCCGCAAGGTCATTCACGGCGAATTCGCCGGCGAGGCGACGCCCGAGGTGCTGATCGTCGTACTCGACGCGGCGAACCTCGAACAGCATCTCGTGTTCGCGCAGGAAGTGATCGAGCTCGGCCGGCCAACCGTGGTCGCGCTCAACATGGTCGATCTTGCGGAGCGCGACGGGCTCGTGCTCGACCCCTCTGCGCTCGAGCAGGCGCTCGGGGTTCCCGTCGTGCCCACCGTCGCGGTGCGGCGGCGCGGGCTCGACGACCTGACTGCCGCGATCGCTCGCGCCGAGGAGCGCGCGCTCCGCGATCCGGCCGATCATCGGCAATGGCATCTGACGCTGCCCGAGCGCCGGCTGGCGGCCGCCAACATGGCCAAGGGCGCAATCCTGTCGGAAACCGCGCACCACCGGCTCCACGCGGGGCTCGACAAGGTGCTGCTGCACCCCTGGCTCGGACCGCCGATCCTGTTCGCGCTGCTGTTCGTCATCTTCCAGGCGGTGTTCGCCTGGGCGACGCCGTTCGCCGACGCGCTCGAAGCGGCCGTCGCCGCGATCTCGGACTGGGTCGCGGCCGCGCTCCCGGACGGGTTTATCCGCGACCTGCTGACCCAGGGCGTGCTCGCCGGGGTCGGCTCGGTGATCGTGTTCCTGCCGCAGATCGTGATCCTGTTCTTCTTCATCCTGGTGCTCGAGGCGACCGGCTACATGGCGCGCGCGGCGTTCATCATGGACCGGATGATGCAAGGGGTCGGCCTTTCGGGCCGCAGCTTCATCCCGCTGCTCTCCAGCTTCGCCTGCGCGATTCCCGGGATCATGGCGACCCGCAGCATCGCCGATCCCAAGGACCGGCTGACGACCATCCTGATCGCCCCGCTGATGACCTGCAGCGCCCGGCTGCCGGTTTACGCGGTTATCATCGGGGCGTTCATTCCGCATCGCACCGTCGGCCCGGGTATCGGCCTCCAGGGGCTCGTCCTGTTTGCGCTTTACGTCTCCGGCATTCTCGGCGCGATGGCCGCGGCGCTGGTGCTGCGGCGGACGGTCACCCGCGGCACCGCGAGCGGCTTCATCATGGAGCTGCCGCGTTACCAGATGCCTGCGATCAAGGACTTGGCGATCGGGCTGTGGCAGCGGGCGTGGATATTCCTCCGCCGAGCGGGCACGATCATCTTCACCGTGACAGTGGTGCTGTGGCTGCTGCTGAGCTTTCCCAAGGCGGCGCCGGGCGAAAGCCAGGTCGATGCCTCGTTCGCCGGACACCTCGCGAATGGTCTGGCGGTGGTGGTCGAGCCGATCGGCTTCAACCGCGAGATCGCCCTGGGGGTGATCCCGGCAATGGCCGCGCGCGAGGTGGCGGTGTCCAGCCTGGCGACGACATACGCGGTCGATGCGCAGGACGAGAATGCCGAGGCCGCCGGGCTCGCCAGCCAGCTCTCGGCGCGCTGGAGCCTGCCGACCGCGCTCGCCTTCCTCGCCTGGTTCGTGTTCGCGCCGCAATGCCTCTCGACGATCGCGGTAACGCGGCGCGAGACCAACGGGTGGAAGTGGCCCGGCTTCATGCTCGCGTACCTCTTCGCGCTGGCCTACATCTTTGCCGGGCTGACCTACTGGATCGCGGTAGCGCTGGGGCTGTAGTCTGTTTCACGCAGAGGCGCCGAGGAAGCAGGAGACGTGGAGAGATTGTGCCTGGGGCGAAGCCGCTCTGCCTAGACAGCTCGGCGGCAAATTGAGCCTCCGGCTCCTATAGCTCCCTCTCTGCGTCTCTGCTTCCTCTGCGCCTCTGCGTGAACCAATCAAACCCACCTACAGCCACCTTGCGGCTCTTCGTGTGCGCAAAATCCGCGCAGGGGTGGCGCGCGCGAAGGCCATTGGATAAGCCCGCTCGACCAACGAGAGGAAAGCGATTCCATGGCTGGCAGCCTCAACAAAGTGATGCTCATCGGCAACCTCGGCGCCGATCCCGAAGTGCGCAGCTTCCAGAACGGCGGCAAGGTGTGCAACCTGCGGATCGCCACCAGCGAGACGTGGAAGGACCGCAACACCGGGGAGCGCAAGGAAAAGACTGACTGGCACACCGTCGCGATCTTCTCCGAAGGGCTGGTCGGGGTGGCCGAGCAGTACTTGCGCAAGGGCAGCAAGGTCTATCTCGAGGGCAAGCTGCAGACGCGCAAGTGGCAGGACCAGTCGGGCAACGACCGCTATTCGACCGAGGTCGTCCTCCAGGGCCCCGGCGCGGTCATGACCATGCTCGACGGCGCGCCCGGAGGCGGTGGCGGCGGTGGTCAGCGCTCGGGCGGCGGCGATTGGGGCCGCGGCGGCGGATCGCAAGGCGGATCCGGTGGCGGTGGCGGCTGGAACCAGGGCGGCGGCTCGGGCGGAAGCTCGGGTGGCGGCGGATCGAACTACGACGATCTCGACGACGATATCCCGTTCTGATCAGCTCTTCTTGAGCCCCGCGAGCAGGTCGGCGAGCGGCCCGCGCGGCTGGTCGTCGCCTGACAGGCCAGCCTCGGCGCGCGCCGCTTCGGCGGCGGGGCCGCAGGCATAGGGATCGATCGCCAGCGCCAGAGTCTGCGCGATCGCCTCGCCGAGGTCGAAGGTCTCTCCGGTGAACTCGATCTCGTCCGGCTCTTCGCCGGGAAGCTCGAGGTCTTCTTCCGCCGCGCGCGGAACGGGCGCGACGAAGCGAAGCGCCACGGGCTCATCGATGTGCACGGTAAAGTCCTCGCCCGACACTGCGCACGTCTGGACAAGGTCCGCGGCGAGCGTGCCCGAGGCAAGCACCGCGTCCTTGTCGGGTGCGAGCGTGACCTTCGCAGTGAGGCGCTCGACGGCGACCACGCCGAAGCGTCTCGCCAGTGCCGCGCGCTCGGCTTCGCTCGCTTCGAGCGTGATCGCCTCGCCGGGCAAGTGACGCGCTCTTATCGGGCGGCTGAACTCGCATTCGCTCACGCGCCGAGATCCCCCGCCAGCAGCGCCTCGTCGCTGGCGACATCAAGCCTGGCGGCGAGAGCGCGGAGCCTCTTCGCCGCGCATTCGGCGGAGCCAGGCTCGCTCAGCGTGACGTTGCGCTCGAACGCCTCGGCCAGCGCCGCATCGCTGCCGGCGAACCCTTCGCGATAGGCGCCGAGCCGCCCGCCCATCGCGCTCATCAGTTTTCCCATGTGCTTGCCGACGACGACGTCGCCGATGCCGAGCTCGCGCAGCTGGCCGTCCATGTCATCGACGAACAGCTCGGTCAGGTGGACCGATGCTTGCGTGAGCGCAGGCGAGCGCTCCATCCGCAGCAGCACCGCGGCGAGGACTGCGCAGATCATGTCGAAGCGTCCTGCGACGCTGTCGGCCACCCCGCAGGTCGCGTAGTACGCGGGCACGCGGGCATGTTCGACGACCGCATGCCACAGCGGGCGCAGTTCGTCCTTCGGGTCGGGCTTGGGGCGCAACAGACGGTCGAGCAGGCTCATACCGCGCCATGTCGCGCGCATTCAGCGGCAATTCAAGCGCGCAGCCACAGTTGTGGGCCGTCCACCGGCGTGATTGCCAGCGCGGGCGCGCCGCCCTAAGGCGCGGGTGCGAGACGAGACGAAAAGGGATCTTCATGACGGCAGTTCGGTTTCTGGGCGCGGGCCTGGTGGTGGCGGCGGCGCTGGGCGCGTCGGGCTGCACCTCGATCCGCGAGAACCGCGGCTACATCGTCGACGAGACGCTGGTGTCCTCGGTCCAGCCCGGGATCGACAATAAGCAGTCGGTTGAGGCGACACTGGGCGAACCGAGCTTCGTTAGCCAGTTCGGCCAGCCGGTGTGGTACTACGTCTCGAGCGTGAACGGCCGCCAGCCGTTCCAGCGTCCGCGGATCATCCAGCACCAGGTGCTCGCCGTTCACTTCGATGCCGCGGGCAACGTCACCGCCGCGGACCGTACGGGAATCGACAAGGTCGTCTATCTGCGGCCCGACAGCGACCAGACGCCGACGCTGGGCAAGGAGCGTGGGTTCTTCGAGGATCTGTTCGGCAATATCGGCGCGGTGGGCGCGGGCGCACCTCCCGGCGGCGCGAGCCCCAACACCGGCCCCAACGGCAGCTGATCGCTTCCCGCACGGCGGGCCGCGCTTGATTGAGAGCCGCCGCCGTCCCACATGGCGCGCATGGACGAGAGCAGGAACAGCCACGGGCTCGTGCCCTGGCACGGCACCACGATCATCGGCGTGAGTCGCGGCGGCAAGACGGTCGTCGCCGGAGACGGCCAGGTGTCGATGGGCAACACCGTGATGAAGCCCAACGCGCGCAAGGTGCGCCGCATCGGCAAGGACGACAAGGTCGTCGCCGGGTTCGCCGGCGCCACTGCCGACGCATTCACGCTGTTCGAACGGCTGGAGAAGAAGCTCGAACAGTACAACGGGCAGCTTCTGCGCGCCGCGGTCGAGCTGACCAAGGACTGGCGCATGGACAAGTATCTGCGCAACCTCGAAGCGCTGATGATCGTCGCCGACGCGGACAACCTGCTGGTGCTCACCGGCAATGGCGACGTGCTCGAGCCAGAAGGCGGCATCGCGGCGATCGGCAGCGGCGGCAACTATGCACTGTCTGCGGCCAAGGCGCTCACCGAATACGAGGATGACGCCGAGACGATCGCGCGCAAGGCGATGAAAGTCGCTGCCGAGGTTTGCGTGTTCACCAACGACCAGGTGACGCTCGAAGTCGTCTGAGCGCAGGCCGCTTGACAGGCGCGCGCAGTCCGTAGCAACCGCCGCCGGGAAGGGGCAGCAGTGAGACTCAGCACAGCCAACTCGCCGGTGCCGGCGTGACCATCGAACGTGCCGGCGCGGGCGCGCGGGTCGACTGGCTCGATTACGCGCGCCTGCTCTCCGCAATGGCGGTGGTGGGCTACCACTACTTGTGGGGCGCGCATGCGGTGGGCCTGCTCGCGTGGGAGTACCCGGGGATCGATCGCCTCGCCCACTTCGGGTACCTCGGGGTCGACTTCTTCTTCCTTATCTCCGGCTACGTCATCATGCTCAGCGCCAATGGACGCGGGGCGAGCGCGTTTGCCGCCGCGCGGCTCGTGCGGCTGGCGCCCGCGTTCGTGTTCTGCATGACGCTGACGTGGGCGATGCGCGGCTTGTGGGGCGGGCCGCAGCTGGCAGTCAGCGCCGGCCAGTGGCTCGCCAACCTGACCCTGCAACCCACTTACTTCGGCTATCCTTACGTCGATCCCTCGTACTGGACGCTCTATGCCGAGGTGGTCTTCTACGCCCTGGTGTTCCTCGTGCTGCTCGCCGGGCAGGCGCGCTGGCTCGAGCATGGCGTCTTTGCGTGGCTCGTGCTGCAGATCGCCGACCGGCTGGCGGGAACGCATTTCTTCCTGCTGAGCGGTGTGTTTCCGCTGTTCGTGGTCGGCTGCATGCTGCATTTCGGCATGTACCGCGGCTGGAGCGCAGCGCGCGTGATCGCGCTGGTGCTGTCGCTCTGGTTGTCGATCGTGCTCGAGACCGAGCGGACTGCCGGTATCATCGCGCACGCGCCTGCCGCGCCGGGCTGGTCGGTCGGCGCCGCGCTGACCGGGTTCGTCGGGCTGTTCCTGGTGCTCGGTCGCTGGGGTCCGCGCCTGCCCTTCGCGAGGCGGCTCGGCGCACTGACCTACCCGCTCTATCTGCTGCACCAGGTGGTCGGATTGATCCTGATCGCTGCGCTGGCGCCGGTCGTCGGCAAGTGGGCGGCTGCCGCACTCACGCTCGCCGCGATGCTCGCCGGTGCGTGGTTCGTGAGCGAGTTCGTCGAGGCGCGGCTCGGCCCCGTGTGGAAGCGTCTCGCCGGCCGTCTCATCGCGCCTGTCGCGGTCATCGAGAACCGCATGCCGCTGCCGGCGCTGGGGCGCCGCAGTCCGACTTGAAGGCGCGGGGCCACGACCCCACTTGCCGCCACATGACGGGACTCACCACGGACAACCTTACCCCAAAAGCCATCGTGGCTGCGCTCGATGAACACATCGTCGGCCAGCAGGACGCCAAGCGCGCGGTCGCCGTGGCGCTGCGCAACCGCTGGCGCCGCCAGCGGCTTGCGCCCGAGCTGCGCGACGAAGTGACGCCGAAGAACATCCTCATGATCGGCCCCACCGGCTGCGGCAAGACCGAGATCAGCCGGCGACTGGCGAAGCTGGCCGAAGCCCCGTTCGTCAAGGTCGAGGCGACCAAGTTCACCGAGGTGGGCTACGTCGGCCGCGATGTCGAGCAGATCGCGCGCGACCTCGTCGAAGAGGCCATCCGGCTCGAGAAGGACCGGCGGCGCGAAGCGGTGCGCGAGGCGGCGAGCAAGGCGGCGATGGACCGGCTGCTGAAGGCGCTGGTCGGCGAGAACGCCAGCGAGGCGACCCGCGAGGCGTTCCGCCAGCGGATCGTCCAGAACGCGATGAACGAAACCGAGGTCGAAATCGAAGTCGAGGACGCGCCCGCGATGCCGTTCGATCTCGGCGGCATGGGCGGCAATGTCGGGATGATCAATCTCGGCGACATGTTCGGCAAGGCGATGGGCAAGCAGAACCTAAAGCGCCGCAAGCTCAAGGTCCCCGATGCGTGGGACAAGCTGGTCGACGAGGAGGCTGACAAGCGACTCGACCAGGACGATGTCGCCCGTGTGGCGCTCGCGAACGCCGAGACCAACGGGATCGTGTTCCTCGATGAGATCGACAAGATCGCGGTCAGCGACGTGCGCGGCGGAAGCGTGAGCCGGGAGGGCGTCCAGCGCGACCTGCTGCCACTCATCGAAGGCACCACGGTGTCGACGAAGTACGGGCCGATGAAGACCGACCACGTGCTGTTCATCGCCAGCGGCGCGTTCCACCTCGCCAAGCCGAGCGACATGCTCCCCGAGCTGCAGGGCCGCCTGCCTATCCGGGTCGAGCTGCGCGCGCTCACGGAGGAGGACTTCGTCCGCATCCTCAGCGAGACCCGCGCCAATCTGGTCGCCCAGTACAAGGCGCTCCTCGCGACCGAGAAGGTCACCGTCGAAGTGACCGATGACGCGGTGCGCGAAGTCGCCAGGATAGCCGCGCAGGTCAACGAGAGCGTCGAAAACATCGGCGCGCGCCGGCTCCAGACGGTGATGGAGAAGCTGCTCGAGGAGCTAAGCTTCGAGGCCGAGGATCATGGCGGCCAAACGGTGACGGTCGACGCCGCGTACGTGCGCGAGCGGCTGTCCCAGCTCGCCGGCGACAGCGACCTCAGCAAGTATATTCTCTAGCGGCTCGCCGCCTGATAGCACCCCGCGCGATGTGCAATCTCTACCGGATGGAGAAGGCGATCGACGCGGTCGCCTCGCTCGCGCGGGAGCTCGGCCAGCAAGTGCTGTTTCCCGAAGGCCTGCCCAACGTGCAGCCGCGCGATGTCCGCATCTCCGAACGCGCGCCGATCCTGCGCGCGGGCGAAGACGCCGCCCAGCTGGTCGAGCGGCGCTGGAGCTGGCCGGGGCCGACGGGCAAGCCAGTGTTCAACTTCCGCAGCGACGGGCGCCGGTTCGCACCCCAAGGGCGCTGCGTCGTGCTCGCCGACGCGTTCTACGAATTCACCGCGCCGGCCGACCCTAAGGCGCGGACCAAGCAGCGCTGGCGCTTCACCTGGCCGGGCCACGAGTGGTTCGGGATCGCGGGCATCTGGCGCAGCGACCCGCAAGTGGGCGAGGCATTCACCATGCTGACCGCGCCTCCAGGACCCGACGTCGCGCCGTACCACAACCGGCAGATCGTCCTGCTGAGCCCGGCGGACTGCTTCCGCTGGCTGACTGCGGTCAATGCAACCGATCTGCTGCGGCCGCTCCCCGAAGGCTCGCTGAACGTCGAGGCCGCCTGAGCCGCTACTCGGCGGCTTCGCTCAGTTCTTCGCTCTCAGCCTGCTGGCGCGCCCACATCTCGGCGTAGAGACCGTCCGCCCGCAGGAGCGCTCCGTGGGTGCCGCGCTCGGCGAGGCGGCCGCGGTCGAGCACGAGGATCTCGTCGGCATCGGCGATGGTCGAGAGGCGGTGCGCGATCGAGATCGAGGTGCGGTGCTCGCTCACCCGGTGAAGCGTGGCGAGAATGTCCTGCTCGGTGCGCGAATCGAGCGCGCTGGTCGCCTCGTCGAGCAGCAGGATCGGCGGGTTCTTGACCAGCGTGCGGGCGATCGCGACGCGCTGCTTCTCGCCGCCCGACAGCTTGAGCCCGCGCTCGCCGACTTCGGTGTCGAAGCCCTGCGGCAGGCGCTCGATGAACGGCAGGATCGCCGCGCCCTGCGCCGCGCGCACGATGTCGTCGTGCGTCGCTCCGTCGCGGCCGTAGGCGATGTTGTAGCCGATCGTGTCGTTGAACAGCACCGAGTCCTGCGGCACGATGCCGATCGCGCGGCGCAGGCTCTCCTGCGTGACTTGCGCGATATCCTGCCCGTCGATCAGGATGCGGCCGAACCACGGATCGTAGAAGCGGAACATCAGCCGCGCGATCGTCGACTTGCCGGCACCCGAGGGCCCCACGATCGCGACCTG
>JBQCFR010000028.1:0-12344 GCA_051958885.1 Tsuneonella sp. | reverse complement strand
CGCCGGGCGGCTGAACATCCAGGTCGGCGTGCGCTGTAGCATGGTGACCTTGGCCGCCTTCTCGCTCATCGCCGGCACGATGGTGACCGCGGTCGCGCCCGAGCCGACCACGACGACGTTCTTGCCCGTGTAGTCGAGGTCCGCGGGCCAGAACTGCGGGTGGACGACCTGCCCTTCGAAGGCCGAGAAGTCGAACCCGGCGTCGTATGGATCGTCGTAGTCGTAGTAGCCGGTGCCGAGGTACAGCCAGTTCGCGGTCACCACGCGGCGCTTGCCGCCGTCCTGCTCGACCGTGACATGCCAGCACGCGCTGTCCGAGCTCCAGTCGGCGGCGACCACCTTGGTGTCGTAAGTGATCTTGTCGCGGATGCCGCGCTCGTCGACGATGCGGTGGAGGTATTCGAGGATGGCCGGCGCGTCGGCGATGGTCTTCTCGTGCTTCCAGGGCTCGAACTTGAAGCCGAGCGTGTGCATGTCGCTGTCCGAACGGATGCCGGGATAGCGAAACAGGTCCCAGGTGCCGCCGAGGTTCGCGCGGCGTTCGAGGATCGCGTAGCTGCGGTGCGGGCACATCATTTCGAGATGCGCCGCCATGCCGATGCCGGAGATCCCGGCGCCGACGATGAGAACGTCGTGATCGCACGCGGTAAGCGTCATCGATTTTCTCCCAAGTTGACGCTAGCGTAAACCGTTCCGTTGCTGGGTGCAACGATTCTGCTACCTTCGCCGGAACGCGCCGGGCAACCTGATCTTTCCCGCACGCAAGCGCATCGCGGTTGCACATATAACGATATCTTTATATGTGTCGGGCGTGGCTATCGAGACCATCACGCGCGCGCTTGCCGACCCGACCAGGCTACGGATCATGCGGCTGATCGCGGCGATGGAGCTGGCCGTCGGCGAGCTGGCCCAGGTGCTTGCGCAGAGCCAGCCGCGCGTTTCGCGCCACGTCGCGATCCTGTGCGACGCAGGGCTGGCCGAGCGGCGCAAGGAGGGCAGCTGGGTGTTCCTGCGCCAGACGCTTACCGCGCCGGGAGCAGGCGCACTGGCGGGCGCGGTCGCCAATCTGCTCGCCGAGGCGGAGAACGGCGATGCGGCGTTCGCTATGCGCTGCGAGGAAGACCGCCGTCATCTCGCCCAGATCCGCGCCACGCGGGAGCGCAGCGCCGCCGAGTATTTCGAGCGCCATGCCGGCGAGTGGGACCGGCTGCGCGCGCTGCTGTCGCCGGCCGAGGCGGTCGAGGACGCCCTCGTCGGCGCCTTGCGCAGCGCGCCGCTGGGTGAGGTCATCGACGTCGGCACCGGCACCGGGCGCATCGCCGAGCTGCTCGAACCGCACGCCGATCACGTCACCGGCCTCGACAAGAGCCCCGAGATGCTCCGGCTCGCCCGCACCCGCCTGCAGGACGTGCCGGGCAACCGCGTTACCCTGGTCCAGGGCGACTTCGGCGCCCTGCCGTTTTCGCCCGCGAGCTTCGATACGGTCGTGTTCCACCAGGTGCTCCACTACTCGCAGGAACCGGACTTCGCGCTCGCCGAAGCGGCGCGGGTGTGCCGCCCCGGCGGCCGCATCGCCATCGCCGACCTGGCGGCGCACGGCCGCGAGGAGCTGCGCCGCGAGCATGCCCATGCGCGGCTCGGCTTCGACGACGCCCAGATGCGCAAGATGCTGCACGCGCACGGCTTCACCGCCAATCAGTCGCTGACCTGCGCCGGCGGCGAGTTGCCGGTGCGCGTGTGGACGGGCACCCGCCGTCCGCCGAGCCGTGAAAGGCAAGCCGCGTGACCGACCGGAATTACGATCACCAGCCGCCGCTGTTCGCCAGCCTGCCCGGCGACATCGCGGTGTCGTTCGAGTTCTTCCCGCCCAAGACCGAGGCGATGGAGCGCCAGCTGTGGGAGGCGTTCGACACGCTTGCCCCGCTCCAGCCGAGCTTCGTCTCCGTGACCTACGGCGCAGGCGGATCGACCCGCGAGCGCACTCATGCGACGGTGGAGCGGATCGTGCGCAAGACCCGCGTTCCCGCCGCGGCGCACCTCACGTGCGTCGGCGCCAGCCGCGACGAAGTGAACCGCGTCGCGCAAGGCTACTGGGAGGCCGGGGTGCGCCACATCGTGGCGCTGCGCGGCGACATGCCCGAAGGACCCGGCAGCGCGTTCGCGGCGCATCCGCAGGGCTACGCCAACGCTGCCGAGCTCGTCGCGGGCCTGCGCGCGGTCGCCCCGTTCGAGATCTCGGTCGCCGCCTATCCCGAGTGCCACCCCGATTCGCCCCATGCCGGGGCCGATCTCGACAACCTCAAGCGCAAGCTCGATGCCGGCGCGACGCGGGCGATCACCCAGTTCTTCTTCGAGCCCGACACCTTCCTGCGCTTCCGCGACGCGGCCGCCGCGGCGGGAATCGACGCACCGATCGTGCCCGGGATCATGCCGGTGACGAGCTTCGCGGCGGTCAAGCGGATGAGCGCGCCCTGCGGCACCGCGATCCCCCGCTGGCTGGCGAACGCGTTCGACGGGCTCGACGAACGGCCGCAGGCGCGCCAGCTGGTCGCCGCGACGCTCGCCGCCGAGCTGTGCCGCCGGCTCTATGCGGGCGGCGTGCGCGACTTCCACTATTACACGCTCAACCGCGCCGAGCTCGCCTACGCGATCTGCCACCTGCTCGGGGTGCGGCCGGCGGGCGAACCGCAACCGATCGGAATTCCAGCATGAGCAAGCGCGACGAACTCCTGGCCGCCGCCAGCACCCGCATCCTGATCAAGGACGGGCCTTATGGCACTGCGATCCAGAACGCCAAGCTCGCGGGCGAGGACTACAGGGGCGATACGGGGCTCGCGGCGGACCAGAAGGGCAACAACGACCTCGTCAACCTGACTCAGCCGCAGGTCATCCGCGGCATCTGCGACCGCTACATCGAGGCCGGCGCGCAGTTGCTGGCGACCAACACCTTCAACGCCAACCGCATCAGCCAGGCCGATTACGGCGCCGAGGACTTCGTGCCCGAGATCAACCGTGCCGCGGCGCGGATCATCCGCGAGGCGGTCGATGCCGCCACGGCGAAGGACAGCATGCCCCGCTTCGTCGCCGGCGCAATGGGGCCGACCAACAAGACGCTCTCGCTCAGCCCCGATGTCGACGATCCGGGCTTTCGCGCAGTGACGTTCGACGAGATCAAGGCGGTCTACCGCGAGCAGGCCGCGGCCTTGGTCGAGGGCGGGGCGGACTTCATCCTGATCGAGACGGTATTCGACACGCTCAACTGCAAGGCCGCGATTATGGCGGTGCGCGAGCTCGAGCGCGAGCTCGGCCGCGAGGTGCCGCCGATGATCTCGATGACGCTCACCGACCTCTCGGGCCGCAACCTGTCGGGCCACACGGTCGAGGCGTTCTGGTACACGGTCCGCCATGCGCGCCCGGTGACGATCGGGCTCAACTGCTCGTTCGGCGCCGAGCAACTGCGCCCGCACGTCCAGCTTCTCAGCCGCATCGCCGACACGCTGATCATGGCCTATCCCAACGCCGGGCTGCCCAACGAGCTCGGCGAATACGACGAGCAGCCCGAGACCACCGCCGCGCTGGTGCGCCGCTGGGCCGAGGGCGGGCAGGTCAACATCCTCGGCGGCTGCTGCGGCAACACCCCGGAGCACATCGCCGCGATGGCCCGCGCGGTCGAGGGATTGGCCCCCCGCGAAGTGCCGCACGCCGACACGGCAACCCGGCTCGCGGGACTCGAACCGTTCACCATGGCGGCCTGATCCTTCGAGACGCTCGGACTGCGTCCTCGCTCCTCAGGACGAACGGGAGTGGGTGGCCGTGCTCAATGAACCCGTTCGTCCTGAGGAGGGCTGAAGGCGAAGCCTGGAGCCTGTCTCGAAGGACCATTGCGAAAGATGACTGACAGTATCACCCCCTCCGGCGCGCAGTTCGTCAACATCGGCGAACGCACCAACGTCACCGGCTCGGCGAAGTTCAAGAAGCTGGTCATGGCCGGCGACTACGCCGCCGCGGTAGAGGTCGCGCGCCAGCAGGTCGAGAACGGCGCGCAGGTGATCGACGTCAACATGGACGAAGGCCTGCTTGATTCACTCGAGGCGATGACGACGTTCCTCAAGCTGATCGCCGCCGAGCCCGACATCGCCCGCGTGCCGGTGATGATCGACAGCTCCAAGTGGAACGTGATCGAGGCCGGCATCAAGTGCGTCTCGGGCAAGCCGATCGTCAATTCGATCAGCATGAAGGAAGGCGAGGCGGCCTTCCTCGAGCAGGCGAGGCTGTGCCTGGACTACGGCGCCGCGGTGGTGGTGATGGCGTTCGACGAGACCGGCCAGGCCGACACCAGGGAGCGCAAGGTCGAGATCTGCGCCCGCGCTTACGAGCTGCTGATGGGCATCGGCTTCCCGCCCGAGGACGTGATTTTCGATCCCAACGTGTTCGCCGTCGCCACCGGCATCGAGGAGCACGACCGCTACGCGCTCGATTTCATCGAGGCGTGCCGCGAGATCAAGGCGCGCTGCCCGCACGTCCACCTTTCGGGCGGCCTGTCGAACCTCAGCTTCAGCTTCCGCGGCAACGAGACCGTGCGCCGCGCGATGCACTCGGTGTTCCTCTACCACGCGATCCCCGCGGGGCTCGACATGGCGATCGTCAACGCCGGCCAGCTCGACATCTACGACCAGATTGAACCGGTTCTGCGCGAAGCGTGCGAGGACGTGATCCTGATGCGTCGGCCGGACGCGACCGAACGCCTCATCGAACTCGCAGAAAGCTACAAGGGCCAGTCCGCGGCCGACGACAAGGCGGCCGAGGAATGGCGCGGGTGGGAGGTCGCGCGGCGGCTCGAGCATGCGCTGGTCAAGGGCATCGACGCTTATGTCGTCGAAGACACGGAACAAGCTCGCCGCGCTGTCGCCGAAAACGGCGGGCGCCCGATCGAGGTGATCGAAGGCCCGCTGATGGACGGCATGAACGTCGTCGGCGACCTGTTTGGCAGCGGCAAGATGTTCCTGCCGCAAGTGGTCAAGTCCGCCCGCGTGATGAAGAAGGCGGTCGCTCACCTCATCCCGTTCATCGAGGCGGAGAAGGACCTGCTCGCGCCCGAGGACCGCAAGGCCAAGGGCAAGATCGTGATGGCGACCGTCAAGGGCGATGTACACGACATCGGCAAGAACATCGTCGGCGTGGTCCTCCAGTGCAACGGCTACGAGGTGATCGACCTCGGCGTGATGGTCCCGTGGTCGAAGATCCTCGAGACAGCGGTGGCCGAGAAGGCCGACATGATCGGCCTGTCGGGCCTGATCACCCCTTCGCTCGACGAGATGGTCACCGTCGCCGAGGAGATGAAGGCCGCCGGCATGACGATGCCGCTGCTGATCGGCGGGGCGACCACCAGCAAGGTCCACACAGCCTTGCGCATCGACCCAGCTTACGATGGCCCGGTCATCCACGTGCTCGACGCGAGCCGCGCGGTGGGTGTCGCGAGCAAGCTGCTGTCCGACACCCAGAGCGAGGCGTTCGTCGAGGACACGGCATGGGAATACGCCAAGGTCCGCGAGGCACGCGAAGGCAAGGCGCAGAGCGTGCTGCTCACGCTCGAGGAGGCGCGGGGCAACTTCTACGACCCGGTGTTCGCCAACAAGCCCGCGCCGCCCGACCGCCCCGGCCTTCACACGTTCCCGGACTGGGATCTCACGGACCTGCGCGAATACATCGACTGGACGCCGTTCTTCCGCGCCTGGGAACTGCACGGCACCTACCCGTCGATCCTCGAGGACGAGGTGGTCGGCGAGACCGCACGCCAGCTCAAGGCCGATGCCGACGCGATGCTCGACCGCATTGTCGGCGAGAAGTGGCTGACGGCGAAGGGCGTCGTGGGGCTATGGCCCTGCGCCCGCGACGGCGACGACGTTACCGTGCACCTTGCCGAACAGGAGCAGCACGTGGTGCTGCCATTCCTCCGCCAGCAGGTGAAGAAGAGCCGCGAGCGGGCAAACATGTGCCTCGCCGATTTCATCGACCCCGCGGGCGACTGGATCGGCGGTTTCGCGGTGTCGATCCACGGCGCGGAACCACACTCCGCGCGCTTCCTGGCGGACAAGGACGATTACTCGGACATCCTCCTGAAGGCGCTCGCCGATCGCTTCGCTGAGGCGTTTGCCGAAGCGCTCCACCGGCACGTGCGAACCGACCTGTGGGGCTATGCCCCCGGCGAACAGCTGACCAACCAGGCGCTGATCAAGGAGGAATACCGCGGCATCCGCCCGGCGCCGGGCTATCCGGCGTGCCCCGATCACAGCCTCAAGCCGGTGCTGTTCGATCTGCTCGACGCCGGCCGCAACGCCGGCATGCTGCTGACCGAGAGTTTCGCGATGCTGCCGACGGCGGCGGTCAGCGGGTTCTATTTCGGCCACCCGGAAAGCGAGTATTTCGGCGTCGCGCGGATCGGCCGCGATCAGCTGGAGGACTACGCCCGCCGCCGCGGCGTGGATATCGCCACGGCGGAGCGCTGGCTGCGGCCGAATCTCGATTGACCGGACTTGCCGCTTCGCGCAGAGGCGAACGCGTCGCCGGGAGAGATTCCGGACCTGCCGCGGGAGAGCTCCCGCGTCGCAAGACGAGGGACGCCGAAGGAGCAACCGCCCCGGAATCTCTCAGGCCCACGGACCGTGGCAGGGCATGCGGCACTCTGGAAAGCGTCTCCTCCGGCCTCCTTGGCGGCCGGGTGAGGCCACCGACGGTGTAAGCCGGGATGCGCAATCCCGGCCAAGCTCTCAGGTTTCCCGACAGAGGGGGCGGCGGTTGCCAGGCGCGAAGCGTTCGTGCCGGCCGCCCGTGTCGGGATGCGTGCGTGAGCGATAGCGAACAGACCGAGCTACAGACCCTGCCATTGGACCGCTGGCATCGCGCCCGCGGCGCGCGGATGGTGCCGTTCGCCGGCTACGAGATGCCGATCCAATATGAGGGCATCCTCGCCGAGCACGAATGGACCCGCACGCATGCGGGACTTTTCGACGTCAGCCACATGGGCCAGCTCGAGATTTCGGGCGAAGACGCGGCCGAGGCCATCGAGGCGGTTCTGCCGATCGACCTCGCCACGCTGAAGCCCGGCCGCCAGCGCTATTCGCTGCTGCTCGACGAGAACGGCGGCGTGCTCGACGACCTGATGGTCACCAACGCGGCGCATCACTTCTACCTGGTCGTCAACGGCGCGACCAAGTGGGACGACATTGCCCACTTGCGCGAACAGCTGCCCGACGAGGTGACGCTCACGCATCTGGAAGACGATGCGCTGCTCGCGCTCCAGGGACCGGAAGCGGCGCAGGCGCTTGCGCAGCTCGGTCTCGAGCCGATGAACGACCGCTGGCCGCGCATCGAAGAGATGGGCTTCATGGACGCCGCCCCGTTCACCTGGAACGGCGTGCCGCTGCGGGTGAGCCGCTCGGGCTACACCGGCGAGGACGGCTACGAGATTTCGGTGCCGGCGAGCCACGCCGAGGCGCTCGCCGATGCGCTCTGCGCGCTGCCGGAGGTGAAGCCGATCGGGCTCGGCGCGCGCGATTCGCTGCGGCTCGAGGCGGGGCTGCCGCTTTACGGGCACGATCTCTCGCCGGAGACCTCGCCGGTCGAGGCCGGGCTGACGTTCGGCATCAACAAGCGCCGCAAGGCCGAAGGCGGCTTTCCCGGCGCGGAGCGCATCCAGCGCGAGCTGGCCGATGGCACGGCGCGCAAGCTCGTCGGGCTCACGCTCGAGGGCCGCATGGCCGCCCGCGAAGGTGCACCGGTGTTCGCAGGGAGCGAGCAGGTCGGCACGGTGACCTCGGGCGGCTTCGCGCCGAGCCTCGGCCACCCGATCGCGCTGGCCTACGTTGCGGCCGACAAGGCCGCGGTGGGCACTGCGCTGGTACTCGAAGTGCGCGGCAAGCGTCTGCCGGCAACAGTCACCGCGATGCCGTTCGTCCCCCACCGCTATCACCGCCCTGAGCGCAACCAAGCTGGAGCAGCCCAATGACCCGTTACTTCACCGAAGATCACGAGTGGATCGAGGTCGACGGCGATGTCGCCACCGTCGGCATCACCGATTACGCGCAGAGCCAGCTCGGCGACATCGTGTTCGTCGAGGTGCCCTCGGACGGCGCCGAACTCACCAAGGGCGGCGAGGCCGCGGTGGTCGAAAGCGTCAAGGCGGCGAGCGACGTCTATTCCCCCGTCAGCGGCACCGTCACCGAAGGTAATCCAGCGCTCGAGGACGACCCAGCGCTGGTCAACCCCGCCCCCGAGAGCGAGGGGTGGTTCTTCAAGCTGACCATCGCCGAAAGCGGCGAACTCGACGGCCTGATGGACGAGAGCGCCTACAAGGCGTTTGTAGCGGGCTTGTGAGAAGCTTCGTCGCTCTCGCCGTCCTTGCGGCGTGTGGATGCACTACCTTGCCAGTCGAGGAACCACGCATATTGAGTGTGCGGGAGGTGGTGGATCGACACCACGAACTTGACGGCGAACTGGTGCGCTTGAGGGGGTGGCTCAGCCTCTGCGGTCGAATGAGCTGCTGGCTTACTCCCAGCGCGGATCGCGAAAGCGAGCCACATCTTTCCATCGGCTCTTCTCAGCAATTTGACACCGATACGCGCAGTCTTATTGGCCGCGAAATCATCATCGATGCTCGCCTGGATGCAGATTGTCTCCATGCCGCAGTAGACCCGCCACGCGCCGACGGCACGATTATGGTCTGTTCAGATCGTGCGGACGTTTTGGCCGACCCAAAGCTTGTTCAAGCGCTCTAAAGGATACTCATGCGCTACCTTCCCCTGACCGACGCCGACCGCGGAGAAATGCTCGGCGTCATCGGCGCAGCAGATGTCGATGCGCTGTTCGCCGATGTTCCGACAGAGCATTACTTGCGTAAGCCCATCGAGGGGCTGCCGCTCCATGCGAGCGAGATGGCGGTCGAGAAGCACATGCGGCGGCTGTCCAAGCAGAACCTGGCCGCGGCCGATACTGCGTTCTTCCTCGGCGCCGGGGCCTATCGCCACCACATTCCGGCGAGTGTCGATCACCTGATCCAGCGCGGCGAGTTCCTCACCGCCTACACGCCCTACCAGCCCGAAATCGCGCAGGGCACGCTGCAGATGCTGTTCGAGTTCCAGAGCCAGGTCGCGCGGCTCTACGGCTGCGCGGTGGCGAACGCGAGCATGTACGACGGTTCGACCGCGTGCTGGGAAGCGGTCGCGATGGCCGGGCGAGTGACGCGGCGCAAGAAGGTCGTCCTCTCGGGCGCGCTGCACCCGCACTACGCGCTGACGGTCAATACAATGGCCAAGTTCACCGAGGACGAGGTCGCCGATGCGCTCCCCTCGCTCACGCCTGAGCCGGACAACGCCGGACTGATCGCGCGGATCGACGGTGAGACGAGCTGCGTCGTGGTGCAGTATCCCGATATCCTCGGCCGAATCCCCGATCTTGCCGAGATTGCCGAGGCGGCGCATGCGAAGGGCGCGCTGCTGATTGCGGTCAATACCGAGCCGGTGGCGCTCGGGGCGATTCTGAGCCCGGGCGAACTCGGCGCGGACATTGTCGTCGGCGAAGGCCAGTCGCTCGGCGTCGGCCTTCAGTTCGGCGGGCCCTACCTCGGGCTGTTCGCGGTGCGCGATCCCAAGCACGTGCGCCAGATGCCAGGCCGGCTGTGCGGCGAGACTCAGGATGCGGAAGGCAAGCGCGGGTTCGTGCTCACGCTCTCGACGCGCGAGCAGCACATCCGCCGCGAGAAGGCGACGAGCAACATCTGCACGAACTCGGGGCTCTGCGCGCTGGCCTTCTCGGTTCACATGACCCTGCTTGGCGAGAAGGGGCTGCGGGCACTCGCGGCGGAAAACCACCGGCTGGCGTGCCTCGCCGCGGACCGGCTCGCACAGGTTCCTGGGGTGAGGGTGCTCAACGCAAGTTTCTTCAACGAAATCACGGTCATGCTGCCCACCGACGCGCGGCAGATCGTGCGCGACCTGGCCCAGCACAAGGTTCTCGCCGGGGTCTCTCTCGGGCGGCTCTACCCGCAGTCGGAGGCGCTCTCGGGCGGGCTGGTCGTGGCGGTGACCGAGACCACCACCGAGGAGGACATCGAAACGCTCGCCTCCGCGCTTGAGGGAGTCTTGGCATGAACGCGCCCAACCAGTCCGGCTGGAAGCCATCGGCCCCGCTCCCCGGCGAAGCCGCGGCAGCGCCGACCGTCACCGGCAACCGAGCGCTCATGCTCGAAGAGCCGCTGATCTTCGAGATCGGCAGCACGCAGACCTGCGGCGTCGATCTGCCTGAGCCGAGCGAGGGGGCGAACCGCCTCGGTGGCATGGAGCGAACGCAGTCGTTTGGGCTGCCCGGCTTGTCCGAGCCCGAGACGATCCGCCACTACACCCGCCTCAGCCGGCAGAACTACGCGATCGATCTCGGTCTCTTTCCGCTCGGCAGCTGCACGATGAAGCACAATCCGCGACTCAACGAGAAGGTCGCGCGGATGCCGGGCTTCGCCGACGTCCACCCGCTGCAGCCCGAAGCGACGATCCAGGGCGCGCTCGGCGTGATCGACGAACTCGCGCACTGGCTGATCGAGCTCACCGGCATGCACGGCGTGGCGATGACTCCCAAGGCCGGGGCGCACGGCGAATTGTGCGGCATCCTCTGCATCCTCGCCGCGCTCGAGGCGCGGGGCGATGCACGCGAGGTGATCCTCGTGCCCGAGAGCGCGCACGGCACGAACCCGGCGACCGCCGCGTTCGCCGGCTACCGGGTGGAGAACATTCCCGCGACGGCGGAGGGCCGCGTCGATCTCGAAGCGCTCAAGGCGCGGCTGGGGCCGGATGTCGCCGGCGTGATGATCACCAACCCGAACACCTGCGGACTGTTCGAGCGCGACATGAAGGCGATCTCCGACGCCGTCCACGCCGCCGGCGGACTGGTCTATTGCGACGGCGCGAACTTCAACGCGATCGTTGGCCGGGTGCGACCCGGCGACCTCGGCATCGATGCGATGCACATCAACCTGCACAAGACCTTCTCCACTCCGCATGGCGGGGGCGGGCCGGGTTCGGGCCCGGTGGTGCTGAGCGAGACGCTGAGCCCGTTCGCGCCGCTCCCGTTCGTCGAGCGTACCGAAAGAGGCCTGCGGCTCGTCGAAGAGGAGACGGCCGGAGAGCATCACGCGCACAGCTTCGGCCGCATGAGCGCTTTCCACGGCCAGATGGGCATGTTCACCCGCGCGCTTGCCTACATCCTCAGTCACGGCGCCGACGGCCTGCGGCAGGTCTCGGGCGACGCCGTGCTCAACGCCAACTATATCCTGCGCAGCTGCGCGGACGTGCTCGACGCGCCTTACGCCGCCAGCGGCCCGTGCATGCACGAAGCGCTGTTCAGCGATCGCGGCTTCGCCGAAGGGCTCTCGACGCTCGATCTCGCCAAAGGCCTGATCGACGAAGGGTTCCACCCGATGACGATGTATTTCCCGCTGGTGGTTCACGGCGCGATGCTGATCGAACCGACCGAGACCGAGAGCAAGGCCGCGCTCGACCAGTTCGTCGCCGCCTTGCGCAGCCTCGCCGAGCGGGCGCGCGCAGGCGACCAGACGCTCAAGACGGCGCCGCACTTCGCTCCGCGCCGCCGGCTCGACGAGACGCTCGCCGCGCGCAAGCCGCTGCTCTCGTGGGAGGATCCGGCCCTCGCCTGACAGGCCTCGCCGTATTTTTACAAGCCATGGCGGCGCGACTGGGGTAGCAACCGGCGGTTCCGAGGGGGGAAACCGCAGTGCCGGACGGGCCGCGAGCGCAGGGTAGCATTTTCGAGCGGGGCTGGCGCAACGTGCGCGAGGCCGGCCCGCGCCGGCTCGTGCTCACCGGCCTGCTGGTCGTGCTCGCGGTATTGCTGGCGCGATTCGGCTGGGGCTTCTCCCCCGACAGCGAACTGCCCGGGGTGAGCCCGGCCGAGCGCGCGATGTACGACTTCCGCACGTACCTCGTCGCCGACCGCCACGACATCGACCAGGACCCGCGCGTGGTCATGGTGGTCTACAACGACAAGACGCTGGCCCTGCTCCGCAAGCGCTCGCCGCTCGACCGGGGACTGCTCGCCAAGGCCCTGCGGCGGATGGACACGATGGGCGCCAAGGCCATCGGCATCGATATCCTGTTCGATCAGCCGCAGGACGAGGACGACGAGCTTGTCGCCGCGCTGCGCTCGATGAAGACGCCGGTAGCGGTGGGTTTTGCCGACACCGAGACCAACGAAGGCAGCATCGAGTACGACCAGCAGAAGTATCTCGAAAGCTTCCTCGCGCGACTGAAGGGCAGCAACGCCAAACCGGCCAGCGTTCG
>JBQCFR010000027.1:0-2450 GCA_051958885.1 Tsuneonella sp. | reverse complement strand
GGCGACGCAGGGGCATGACAAGGATATCGGCGCGTTCAGCCCCGAAGGCATTGTGTGGCTGGGCGCGATGCTGTTCCTGCTCGGCACCGTGGGCGTGCTGGTGACCGCGCGGATCGGGCTAGCGGTGCTGGTGGCGCTGGGCCCGGTGTTCGTGGTGATGGCGCTGTTCGGCGGCACGCGCGGGCTGTTCACCGGGTGGCTCAAGGGCGTGGTCATGCTCGCGCTGACGCCGCTGTTCGCGGTGCTCGGCGGCAGCGTGATGCTCGAACTCGCGGTGCCGGTGCTCGGCCGGCTGACGCAAAGCCCCGGCGTGGTCGATGCGCAGGCGGCGATGGCGTTCTTCCTGATCGGCGCGGTCCACGTCGCGCTGATGGTGATGACGATCAAGGTCGCCGGCGCGATGGTGTCGGGCTGGCAGGTGTTCGGGCTGGCGGCGGATAGAGCCACGCGCGGGATGGACGACGCGCCCACCGCCGCCCGTATCGCACCCGCCGCGCCGGCTGCCCCGCTTAGCCCCGCGACCGCGCAGCCGGGGGGCGAGCCGCTGCGGCGCATCCCGGTCTCGGCGTTCGCCACGGCTTCGGCGGCGAACGAGAATCCGAGCGGGGCGGCGGCGACCAGCCAGCGGACGACTCACGTGATCGCCACCGGAGCCGGCGGCGGCCAGTCCTCGCCGCTCACCCCCGCGACATCGCGCACCCGCGGCATCGGCAGCCGCTTCCGCGCGCCCAATCCCCGCTCCACGGAGAAGATGACATGATCCGCGCCGGCATCCCTGCGCTCGCTGCTCTTGCGCTCGCCGCGCCCGCACTGGCCGACGATCCGCGCCTGGTGGAAACGCTCTACGATCCCGCCAAGGTGGTGCGCATCGAGGGCAAGACCAGCGTGCAGGCGACGATCGCCTTCGCCGAGGACGAGCACATCGAGAACGTCGCGATCGGCGATTCGCAGAGCTGGCAGGTAACGCCGAACAAGCGCGCCAACCTGCTGTTCGTCAAACCGCTCGGCGCGAACGCCACCACCAACATGACGGTCGTCACCGATCGTCACACCTATCTGTTCGATCTAGTCGCGTCCCCGCACGCGAAGCCGCTCTACGTGCTGCGGTTCACCTATCCCAAGGAGCCGGAAGGCGCGAAGCCGCAACTCGCCGATGCCGGTGCGCCTAACGCGGTTGAGGCGGCCGCGGCGAGCGACCCCTATGCGGTGGTCGATCCCGCGGCGCTCAACTTCGCGTGGGCCGGCAAGGGCGAGCGCAAGCTGCTGCCGAGCCGCACCTATGATGACGGCGAGGCCACGTTCCTCGCCTGGCCCGCGGGCGAGCCGGTGCCGGCGATCCTGATCAAGGATGCCGCGGGTGCCGAGGGACCGGTCAATTTCACTGTGCGCGGCGATGTCGTCGTGGTCGACGGGGTACCGCGCGAGATCGTACTGCGCTCGGGCCGCGACAGCGCGACGCTCACGAACAACGGGCCGCTGCCCGCGCCGCGACCGTCCGCGCTCGCGCAGTCCGACAGCAGCCCCAAGCGGGAGAACCAGTAATGCGCCTTGCCATGCGTCTGCCCGCCCGCAAGCCCGATGGCTCGGCGGCGAACGACACCGACCCGCGCGAGCAGGAATCGGCCGAGATCATCGATCTCGCCAGCCGCAACGCGTTCCCCGCGGTCACCCAGCGCAAGGGCAAGTCCGACGGGCTCGGCCTTGCCGCGGGCGTCGCGATCGTCGGCCTGCTCGGCGCGGTCACGCTGTGGAGCATGAACTCCGCCCGAATCGAGAAGCCGCAGGGCGTCGGGGGGCAGCAGGCTGCGCCGCAGACCGTGGTGGTGCCGGCGCAGGCGATCACGCCGCTCCCGGCATCCTCGCAGCCGCAGCCGGTCGGGCTCGTCCGTGCCGATCCGGGTCCGTCGCCGGTGCTCGCGAACCCCCCAGGCCTCGCGCAGGCTCCGGCCGCCAATCCGTATGCCAGCCCGACCGTGGTGTTCGACGCGAGCAACCTCGCATTGCCCGTGGAAGCGGCGGGTGCCCCGCCGGGCGCCGCGACTGGCACTACCGCGAACGACTTTGCCAGCCGGGTCGGCGGGGTGGGCGGGGCTGCCGCCACCGCGCGCCCGATGGTCAACCCGCAGACCACGGTCACCCAGGGCACGCTCATTCCTGCCGTGCTCGAGACCGCGATCAATACCGACGTGCCTGGCTACGTGCGCGCGGTGGTGAGCCAGGACGTGCGCAGCTTCGACGGCACGCGTGTGCTCGTCCCGCGCTCGAGCCGGCTGATCGGGCAATACCAGTCCGGCGTGCAGGGCGGGCAGCGGCGCGCCTACGTAATCTGGACGCGGCTGATCAGGCCCGACGGCGCCTCGGTCAATCTCGGCTCGCCCGCGGTGGGGTTCGACGGGACCACGGGGCTTGAGGGGCAGGTCAACAGCCACTTCTTCAAGCGGTTCGGTTCG
>JBQCFR010000026.1:0-2823 GCA_051958885.1 Tsuneonella sp. | reverse complement strand
ACTGGGTTCGTTCACGCCCGTCTCCCACAGCGTCAACCGCTTGCGGGCGACGTCCGGCATGAGAGTGGCCGATAGTGCGGCTGGGCGCCAGCGGCTAATTCACCGCCTCGCTGTTGCGGTTGGCCTGCCGCTTCAGCGCGGCCTTCTCGTGCTGCTCGATCCGGTGCGAGCGCCAACGCAGTCCCATGCCGGCGACCGAGGTGACGGCGCCCAGGATCAGGCAGGCCATCAGGAGACCGTCGTCCTTCGCACCCTTGAGCGCGACGACCGCCAACAGGATCACGCTGACGGTGGAGGTGAGATAACCCGCCCCCTTGAAGCGGGATGCGCGGTTCAACGCCATGCGGACGGCACGCTAGAAAAGCTGGTCATACCAAGGGTCAAAGACGCACGCAGAAGAGCGTTCCGACGTTGACCGATGTTAACCGGGCGGTCGCTGGTTCAAAGCGCCTTCGACAGCACCTTGATGTCCTTGTTGAGGATCTGGTCGTTCTCCGAATAATCAACGGGGCAATCGATCAGGTGGACGCCGGGCGTGTCGCGGCACTCGGCGAGGAGCTGGCGCAAGTGATCGCTGCTCTCCACCCGGTGGCCCTTGGCGCCATAGCTCTCGGCATAGGCCACGAAATCGGGGTTTCCGTAAGTCAGGCCGAAATCGGTGAAGCCCATGTTCGCCTGCTTCCAGCGGATCATGCCGTAGGCGTCGTCGCGCAGGATCAGCACCGTGAGGTTGAGCCCGAGGCGGACCGCGGTCTCCATCTCCTGGCTGTTCATCATGAACCCGCCGTCGCCGCAGATCGCCATCACCTTACGCTCGGGATAGAGCATCGCGCTCATCATCGCGCTGGGCAGTCCGGCGCCCATCGTCGCGAGTGCGTTGTCGAGCAGGACGGTGTTGGGCAGGTAGGCGGTGTAGCCGCGCGCGAACCAGATCTTGTACACCCCGTTGTCGAGGCAGATGATGCCGTCGTGCGGCATAGCATCGCGCACCTGCTGGACGAGGTGCGGCGGGAAGATCGGGAAGCGGGTGTCCGCCGCCAGCTTCCCGGTGTGGTCAAGCTCCGCCTGGTGATAGCCCACCATGTGATCGAAGTTCCAGCTGCGGTTGGGGCTGATGTCTTCCTTCATCTGCCAGATAGCATTGGCGATATCGCCGATCACCTCGATCTGCGGGAAGTAGACCGGATCGACCTCGGCAGTCCGGGTCGAGACGTGGATCACGCAGGCGCCGCCGCGCTTCATGAAGAACGGCGGCTTCTCGATCACGTCGTGGCCGACGTTGATGATGCAGTCCGAATCCTCGACCGCGCGGTGGACGAAGTCACCGGCAGAGAGCGCCGCGCAGCCGAGAAACTTCGGGTGCCGCTCGTCGATCACGCCTTTGCCCATCTGCGTGGTGAGAAACGGAATGCCGGTCTTCTCGACGAACTGTTCGAGCATGCGGCCGGTCATCTTGCGGTTGGCGCCCGCGCCGATGACCAGCACCGGCGCCTTGGCGCGCTCGATCATCTCGACCGCCTGGCGCACCGCCTTGGGCTCGGCCGAGGGACGGCGCGCGGTCGAGCGCGCGATCGGCGTCGAATCGGTGCGCTCCTCGGCGATGTCCTCGGGAAATTCCAGGTGCACCGCGCCAGGCTTCTCTTCCTCGGCCAGTCGATAGGCCTCGCGCACGCGGCTCGGGATATTGTCGCCCGCGGCGAGTTGGTGCGTGTACTTGGTGATCGGCCCCATCATCGCGACCACGTCGAGGATCTGGAAGCGGCCCTGCTTCGATTTCTTGATCGGCTTCTGGCCGGTGATCATCATCATCGGCATCCCGCCGAGCTGCGCGTAGGCGGCAGCCGTGACGAAGTTCGTCGCGCCGGGGCCGAGGGTGGCGATGCACACGCCGGTCTTGCCGGTGTGGCGGCCATAGGTCGCGGCCATGAAGCCCGCGCCCTGCTCGTGCCGGGTGAGCACCAGCTTGATCTTGTCCGACCGGCTGAGCGAATCGAGGAAGTCGAGGTTCTCCTCGCCCGGCACGCCGAAGATGTACTCGCAGCCTTCGGCCTCGAGGCACTCGATGAACAGATCGGACGCTTTCTTCTTGCCCTCGTCGGCCATGGTCGCAAATTCCCCCTGAGCGCGCGAGCGCGCCGCGTTGCCAGTTGCGACCAGTCGGCGATGTGCCCCGCCCCTCGCCGCTGGCCTAACAAAAGGCCGCGCGCGAGTCACCCGCGAGTTTGCGGTTCAGTAGCCCCGTTTTGGGTCGAAGATCGGCGCCAGCGGCTCGCCCGCGACATAGCGCCGGCAGTTGGCGATGAAGCGCTCGGCCGAACGGCGGAACATCTGCGTTTGCGCGCGGCCCGAGAGGTGCATGGTGATCTGCGTGTTGGGAAGGTCCCACAGCGGATGATCGGCCGGCAGCGGCTCGGGCGTGGTCACGTCGAGCAGCGCGCCGCCGATGCGCTTGGCCTCGAGCGCGGCGACGAGCGCGTCCTGGTCGACCACGGCGCCGCGCGCGATGTTCACCAGCACCGCGCTGTCCTTCATCGCCGCCAGTTCCGCCGCGCCGATCATCGCGTCGGTTTCAGGGGTGGCGGGCACCGCGAGGATCACCCAGTCGAACTCGCCGAGCCGCGCGCGCCACTCGTCGGGGCCGAGCGCGCCATCGGCGGGCGAGCGGCGCACCGGCACGACCTCGACCTGGAACGCCTCGAGCCGCGTCTTGATCAGGCTGCCGATCGCGCCCATCCCGAGCAGCAGCCCGCGGCTGCCCGCGAGCTCGAGCTTGCCCGGGCTGTCGGCGAGCCATTCGTGCCGGTCCTGCGCACGCACGACCTC
>JBQCFR010000025.1:0-3055 GCA_051958885.1 Tsuneonella sp. | reverse complement strand
GATATAGCGCTGGATGCCGGGGAACCGCTCGAAGTAGCGGTCGATCATGAATTGCGCCTCCTCCGCCGGCACTCCCAGCCGCTGGCCCAGCCCCCAGCGCGAGATGCCGTAGAGAATGGCGAAGTTGATCGTCTTCGCGCGCCCGCGCGTATCGCGGTCGACCGCGCCGAACATCTCGACCGCGGTGCGTGCGTGGATGTCCTCGCCGGCGGCGAAGGCTTCTTTGAGCTGCGGCACATCGGCCATGTGCGCGGCGAGCCGCAGCTCGATCTGCGAATAGTCGGCGGCGAGCAGCACGTTGCCTTCTTCGGCCACGAACGCCTCGCGGATTTGCCGGCCGATCGCGGTGCGAATGGGGATGTTCTGCAGGTTGGGGTCGGTCGAGGACAGCCGCCCGGTCTGCGCGCCGACTAGGCTGTAGCTGGTGTGGACCCGGCCTGTATCGGGGTTGATCGCCGCCTGGAGCGCGTCGGTATAGGTCGACTTGAGCTTGGAGAGCTGGCGCCATTCGAGCACTTTGGTGGCGACCTCGGCGCCTTGGGCGGCGAGCCCTTCGAGAATCGCCTGGTCGGTCGAATATTGCCCGCTCTTGCCCTTGCGCCCGCCACGATAGCCCATCTTGTCGAACAGGATGTCGCCGAGCTGCTTGGGGCTGCCGATGGTGAACTCCTGACCGCAGCAGTCGAAGATCTCGCACTCGATGCGGCCGATCTCGGCGGCGAATTCCTCGCTGAGCCGGGCGAGCGCCAGGCGATCGACCTTGATCCCGTGGCGTTCCATCTGCGCCACGACGGGGATCAGCGGCCGATCGACCCGCTCGTAGACTTGCGTGCCGCCCTCGGTGGCGAGGCGCGGATGCAGGTGACGGTGCAGCCGCCAGGTCACGTCGGCATCTTCGGCGGCGTACTGCGTCGCCTTGTCGAGCGGCACTTCGCCGAACGGGATCTGCTTCTTCCCGCTGCCGCAGATGTCCTTGAAGGTCAGCGTGGTGTGGTCGAGGTGGCGCTCGGAGAGCTCGTCCATCCCGTGGCCTCCGCCGATCCCTCCCGCGCCGATCGCGTCGAGGGCGCGCCCGGCGTCCAGCGCGAAGCTGACGATCATCGTGTCGTCCACTGGCCCCAGGCGAATGTCGGCGCAGCGCGCGAGGATGTTGATATCGTACTTGATGTTGTGCCCGACCTTGAGCACCGCGTCGCTCTCCAGCAGCGGGCGCAGAGCGCTGAAGGCCGCGCGCCGCTCGATCTGCACCGGCTTCTCGGCGAACATGTCGCTCCCGCCGTGCCCCAAGGGGATGTAGCACGCATCGTTCGGCCCGAGTGCGAGGCTGATCCCCGCGAGCTCTGCGCGCATCGCGTCGAGGCTGCTGGTTTCCGTATCGATCGCCACCATCCGCGCGGCGAAGGCGCGGCCGATCCAGTGCTCGAGCCGTTCGAGACTGGTGACGCACTCGTAGCTCGCCCGGTCGACCGGCGGCATTTCCGGCAGCGGCTGGCGGTTGCCCGCGGGGCTCGCCGCCGCGCCCGCGGTCTGCTGTTTCGCCGGGTTGAGCTCGGTCGGCCGCGCCGGACTGCCCGATCCCGCATCGAGCCGCTTCAGGAGGCTGGTGAAGCCGTGCGTGGTGAGGAACGCGGCGAGGGGTTCAGGGGGCACGCCGTTGAGCGCGAACTCCTCGATCGCGATCGGCAGCGGGCAGTCTTCCTTGAGCTGCACGAGCACGCGGCTGAGCTCGGCCATCGCGCGTCCCTCGACCAGCCGTTCCTGCAGCTTGGACGCCTTCATCCCCGGCGCCGCGTCGAGCGCGGCGGTGAGCGACCCATGCTCGGCGATCAGCTTCGACGCGGTCTTGGGGCCGATGCCGAAAATCCCCGGCACGTTATCGACCGAATCGCCCATCAGCGCGAGCACGTCGCCGACCAGCTCGGGCGGGACGCCGAACTTCTCGATCACCTCGTCGCGCCCGATGCGGGCGTTCTTCATCGTGTCGAGCATGTCGATGCAGCCGCCTTCGGTCACGCCCGGCTCGAGGTCGTGATCGGCGCACTTGCCGATGAGCTGCATCAGGTCCTTGTCGGAACTGACAATGGTCACGTCCCAGCCCCGGCGTGTCGCCGCGATCGCGTAGGACGCGATGAGATCGTCGGCCTCGAGATCGTCTTCCTCGATGCACGCGAGGCTGAACGCCCGGGTCGCGTCGCGGATGAGCGGAAATTGCGGGACGAGGTCTTCGGGCGGCGGCGGGCGGTTGGCCTTGTACTGGTCATATAGCTTGTTGCGAAAGCTCGTCGAACCCTTGTCGAGGATCACGGCGAGGTGCGTCGGCCCGTCCGCCTTGTCGAGGTCGTCGGCCAGCTTCCACAGCATCGTGGTGTAGCCGTAGACCGCGCCGACCGGGGTGCCCTGCGGATTGGTGAGCGGCGGAAGCCGGTGATAGGCGCGGAAAATGTAGCTCGATCCGTCGACGAGGTAGAGGTGCTGCTTGTCGGCCATGCCGGTCCTGCTAGCAGCGCAGCGGCGGCCGGTCAGCCGCTATTCGCAGGGGGTTAGGCCCACCGCCGAAGTGCCATCGGCGACCCGTGCATTGCGGCGGAATTGAGGCGGCGCGCAGCGAATTGCCTTGCGCCGCCACATTCCTGCCATTATTTACAGGAGTGCAGGGCGGCCAATTCCGGCGGCCCGGCACCAACACTCGCTGTTGAAGGAATACAGTTTCTGCGCAAGTTCGTTCTCGCCGCCGCCGTTGCCGGCGCTGCTCTGTCCCTCGCCGCGTGCTCGGAGAAGACTCAAGACGCCGCCGCGACCACCGCTGACTCGGCCGCCGCCGACACCGCCGCCAACGCCGAAGCGATGGGCGACGCCGCGAGCGATGCCGCGACCAACGCCACCGACGCCGCTGCCGACACCGCCGCGACCGCTTCGGACGCCGCGACCGACGCTGCCGCCGCCGCCGAGGCCGACGCGCAGGGCGAGTCGACCGAGAAGGCCAAGGCCGACTGATCTCGCTTTCACAGCGAAACGCGAAGGGCGGCGCCGCGAGGCGCCGCCCTTTTCGTTCGTG
>JBQCFR010000024.1:0-5954 GCA_051958885.1 Tsuneonella sp. | reverse complement strand
CGGCAAGGGCGTGATCATCGCGCCGCCGGTCTCGGTCTGCCACCAGGTGTCGACGATCGGGCAGCGTTCCTCGCCGACCACGCGCCAGTACCATTCCCACGCCTCGGGGTTGATCGGCTCGCCGACCGAACCGAGCAGGTTCAGCGACTTGCGGCTGCGCTTCTTGACCGGCGCCTCGCCTTCGCGGGCGATGGCGCGGATCGCGGTCGGCGCGGTGTAGATGATGCTGACCTGGTACTTGTCGACCACGTCCCAGAAGCGGCCCCAGTCGGGATAGTTGGGGACGCCCTCGAACATCAGGCTGGTCGCGCCGTTGGAGAGCGGCCCGTAGACGACGTAGCTGTGGCCGGTGACCCAGCCGATGTCGGCGGTGCACCAATAGACGTCGTCGTCGCGCAGATCGAACACGAGGCGCGTGGTGTACTGCGTCTGTACCGCGTAGCCGCCGGTGGTGTGGAGCACGCCCTTGGGCTTGCCGGTGCTGCCGCTGGTGTAGAGGATGAACAACGGGTCCTCGGCATCCATTTCCTCGGCCGGGCACGCCTCGTCCTGCCCGGCGCAGGCGTCCGCCCACCACACATCGCGCCCTTCCTGCATCGGCACGTCGGCGCCGGTGCGGGGGAGGACGATCACGGTGTCGACGGGCACTTTCTCGCACGCCGCATCGACATTGGCCTTGAGCGGCACCTTTTTGCCGCCGCGCAGGCCTTCGTCGGCGGTGATCACGATGCGCGAGGCGCAGTCCTCGATCCGCCCGGCCAAGGCATCGGGGCTGAAGCCGGCGAACACCACCGAGTGCACCGCGCCGATCCGCGCGCAGGCGAGCATCGCGATCGCCGCCTCGGGCACCATCGGCAGGTAGATCGTGACCCGATCGCCCTTCCTGACGCCCTTCGCCTTGAGCGCGTTGGCGAATTTGCCGACGCTGCGGTAGAGCTCGCGGTAGGTGAGCTGGCGGGCGCCTTCGCTCGGGTCGTCGGGCTCCCAGTAGATCGCTACAGTCTCGCCGAGCTCGACCTGGTGCCGGTCGAGGCAGTTGGCCGCGATGTTGAGCTTGCCCCCGGTGAACCAGCGGATGTGGAAGTCATCCGCCGCGAAGCTGGTGTCCTTCACGGTTTCGAAAGGCGCGAGCCATTCGAGGCGCTGCGCTTCCTCGCGCCAGAACGCGTCGGGATCGGCGACCGAGCGGCGGTACATCTCCTCGTACCGGGCCTTGTCGATCAGCGCCTTGTCGGCCCATTGCTGCGGGACCGGGTGGACGGCTTCGCTCATGCGGGTGCTCCTCTTCGGGAGCTGTCCTAGGTTCGTGAGCGGGCGAGGGCAACCGGGCGGCAGGTCACTCCTGGCCGAGCGCCTCGCGCACCATGTCGATCATCTGGTTCGGGGGGCACGGCTTGGCGCAGGCCTGCGCCCGCGGGAAGCGGGCACGCACTTCGCCGGGCGAGAACTGGCCCGAATGGAAGATTACCGGCACGTCTTCACGCATCAGCGCTTCGGCGAGCGGGAAGACCTCGCCATCGTCGAGCCGGACGTCGAGGATCGCCACGTCGGGCTTGTGCCGCTGGACCGAGAGCATCGCCGAATCGAGCGTGTCGTACGGGCCTTCGACGCGGTAGCCGGCTTCCTCCACCGTGTCGCACAGGTCCACGCCGATAATCAGCTCGTCTTCGGCGACCAGCACGCACGGTTGGGTCATAAGTCGTATCCTCGGTTTGCAGCTACCCTCGCGCGGACAACTTGCGAAAGGCGTTCGGGTTCCGGCTAAACCGCGCCGAATCTTGCCTTGAACCCCTCGACGTCGCCAGCGGCGAGGTAGCCGGCCTGCTCCACCCAGCCGTCGCGCCGGATGCGGCCCTGGAAGCGGCCGAGCTGCGCGTCGATCCGGTCGATGTCGGCGTCGCTCCAGCCGGCGATCTGGTCGAAGCGGGTGACGCCGAGGTCATGCAGCGTGGCAGCGAGCTTGGGGCCGAGGCCTTTGATGCGGGTGAGGTCGTCGGCCTCTCCGGCATGCGTGCGCTCCTCGGCCTCGATCTGCGCCTCCTCCACCGCGGCCGCGACTGCGGTGCCGGTGCCGGCGAGCCCGTAGGGAGTAGTCGGCGGAATCGGCCCGGCGTCGACGCGCGCCGCGGGCGGGGCGTCGATCAGCGCCTGGTTGCGCGCGGCGGGCGCAGCGCCTTCATCGAGGGTGTCACGCCGGTCGATCTCGACCCGGGTGCGGCGGCTGCGCACGAGCAGGAACCACAGCAGCACCACGGCGGCGACCACCGCGATCAGGAACAGCTGCCAGTTCGTCTCGATCAGGTCCATCATCGCATGTCCGCTCCTTCGAGGATCGCGCTTAGCCAGTGCATCGGCGCGATGGAAGCCGGCTCAGGTCGGCTCGGCGGCGCTGCCCACGTTGCGGCGAAACAGCACCCGGTCTTCGGGTCCGAACCCGCGGGTCCAGATCACGACGCCGTAGGCGAGCAGGATCGCCGGGATGCCGACGATCAGCTCGGCCCACTCGGGCAGCTTGGTGGCGATCCACCCGACCAGAGTGGCCGGCGCGGCCGCCCAGACGAGCGCCCAGCGCCAGTTGTTGATCGATTGGTGGAGAATGCGCGCGAGCAGCCGCGACTTCACGAGCGAGGCCGTCCCCAGCGAGAGCATCAGCGCGATCGCCGCGCCGGCCGCCTTGAACTTGTCGTTCAGCTCGAGGTTCTCGATCACCATCATCGCGGCCACTGTGCTCACAGCCTGCAGGCCGATCGTCGCGAGCGATATCCACAGGTTCTTGACCCGCGCGACGTAAATCAGCGCCGCCTCGCTCACCACCGCGGTCGCGGCGACCACTTCGGCCAGCAGCAGGAATGCGAGCGCCCCGGTGCCGCCGACGAAGCCCGGGCCGACGAGGCCCATCACCGCCTCGCCCGGTATGCCCAGCGCCAGCGCGATGCCGGCTTGCGCGGCGGTGATCCAGAAGCCCACCTGACACACCTGCCGGGCGATGGCGGAGTAGTTCTTCTCCTTGAGGTTGCGGGTGATCACCGGCCCGAGGATCGGCTCGAAGCTGGTCTTGAGCTTCTGCGGCAGGGAGGCGACCTGCTGCGCGACGTAGTAGACGCCGACCCCGACCGGCTCCGAAAACAGCCCGAGGATAAAGATGTCGAGCCGCCTGGTGCCCCATTCGATTGCGTCGGCGGTGGCGAGCGGAAGGGCGCGCGCGGTGAGCCGGGCCATCGCAGCAGGCCGCGGGCGCCACCCCTGTGGCAGCCCGTATGTCCTGAGGAACGACCACAGCCCGGTGAACAGCCCGGCGTAAGTCGCGGCGAGGTAAGCCATCGTGAGGCCCGAGCGCGGGACCACGAACCACAGCACCCCGGCGAGGATCGACAGCGTCCACGGCAGCACGATCGAGCGCGCGCGCACCGTGGTGCCGATGTCGTAGCGATAGGCCTGCGCGGCGAGCACGATCTCGGTCAGCGCGTAGCCGGGGATGGCCAGCACGATGAGCCGGTCGAGCGCGGTGTACTGTCCGCTGGGAAACAGCGGCGCGGGCACGACGTAGAAGATCGCCGCGACCGCGAACGAGGTCAGGACCGCGATCAGCATGCCGTCGAATACCAGGTTCGCGGGATGCTCGTCGCTTTCGGAGAGGCGCTGGGCGAGCCCGCGCTTTTCCCCCATCGAGCAGATCAGCCCGGTGATCTCGACCACCACCAGCGCCGACGCGTAGCGGCCGAGCGCGGCGGCTCCATAGAGCCGGCCGGCGATGAACAGGAAGGGCAGCATTCCGGCCAGCCGCACCAGGAACCCGAAGAAGTTCTGCCGCCCGCCTTTGGCTAGTGCAGCGATGTCGGCGCCGTCCTGTGCAAGTGCGGAGGGCTCGCTCACGGCGTCGCTTCCGCGGTCAGCGGGCGAGCGAGCAGATCGGCGACGATCTCGCGCGCCGGGGCGCCCTGGAGCAGGCGGTAGACCGCGGCGACGATGGGCATCGCGACGCCGTGGCGCAGCGACAGCTCGACGAGCACCGGCGCGGTGTGCGCGCCTTCGGCGACCGTCTTGCGGTCGGACATGAGCGCCTGCGGCGACTGGCCTTCGCCGAGCGCCTTGCCCAGGCTGAAGTTGCGGCTCGCGGTGGACGAGCAGGTGAGCACGAGGTCGCCCAGCCCGCACAGCCCGGCGAGCGTGTCGCGATCGGCCCCCAGCGCCTCCCCGAAGCGCAGCATCTCGGCATAGCCGCGCGCGATCAGCGCCGCGCGCGCGTTCTGGCCAAGCCCGAGCCCCTCGACCACTCCGCAGGCGATCGCCAGCACGTTCTTGACCGATCCCCCGATCTCGGCCCCGGTGACGTCGTCCGAATAGTAGGGGCGGAACGCCGGGCGCGCGATCAACGGGGCGAGCCGCTCCCACTGCGGCTCGCCCCCCGCGCAGGCGAGCGTGACCGCGGTGGGCAGCCCGGCGGCGACCTCGTGCGCGAAAGTCGGGCCGGAGAGAACGGCGATCGCACTGCCGGGCGCGGCGTCGCGCGCGACATGGTTCATCAGCCGCCCGGTGCCCGCCTCGATGCCCTTCGAGCACAGCACGAGATCGCGCGGCTGGGCGGCAAGCCCGCTTAGCACCGCGGCAAGATGTTGTGCGGGGGTAACCGCGAGGATCGTGGGCACCTCGGCGAAGTCAGAGAGATCGCCTGTCGCGCGGATGCTGTCAGCCAGGGCTGCGCAGGGCAGGAACAGGCTGTTGCTGCGCGCGGCGTTGATCTCCTCGACCAGCTCGCTCTCGCGCGCCCAGATCAGCACCTCGCTCCCGTCGCTGGCGAGCATCTGCGCGAGCGCCGTGCCCCACGCGCCCGCCCCGAGCACCCCGATGCGCGGCATCAGGCCTTGATCCCCGCACCGCGGGCCGGCTCGGCCGCGGGATCGAGCGGCCAGCGCGGCCGCGCCGCCGTGTCGAGCGGATCGCTGAGCCCCGCGGCGAAGCGTTCGACGCCCGCCCAGGCGATCATCGCGCCATTGTCGGTGCAGAGCCACAGCGGCGGCGCGACAAAGGGCTTGTCGAACGCGGCGGCGAGGCCGGTGAGCGCGGCGCGGATTGCGCCATTGGCAGCGACGCCGCCCGCGACGACAAAGGCGGTGGCTTCGGGGCAGGCGGCGAGTGCGATGCGGCTGCGATCGATCAGGCAGTCGACGACCGCTTGCTGGAAAGACGCGGCCACGTCAGCGGGACGGTGCGCGCCCGATGCGACCGCGCGCGCCACGGCGCTCTTGAGACCGGCGAAGGAGAAATGCGGTTCGGCGCTACCGACCAGCGGGCGGGGGAGCGGCACTGCATGCGGATCGCCGTCCGCCGCAAGCCGTTCGACCGCCGGACCGCCCGGATAGCCGAGCCCGAGCAGCTTTGCGGTCTTGTCGAAGGCCTCGCCCGCGGCGTCGTCGATCGTGGTGGCAAGCCGCCGATAATCGTCGACACCGCGCACGAGCAGAAGCTGGCAGTGCCCGCCGGAGACGAGCAGCAGCAGATAGGGAAAGCGAAGGTCGGGGTCGGCGAGCCGCGGGCTGAGCGCATGGCCTTCGAGATGGTTGATCGCGATCAGCGGCTTGCCCGCCGCATGGGCGAGCGCCTTGCCGGTGACCAGCCCGACCATGACGCCGCCGATCAGCCCGGGGCCGGCGGTCGCGGCGATGGCATCGACATCGGCGAGCGTCACCCCGGCATCGGCGAGCACGCCTTCGACGATCGGGGCGAGGCGGTCGACATGCGCGCGCGCCGCGATTTCGGGAACGACGCCGCCATAGGGCCGGTGCTCGGCCTCCTGTCCCGCGACCCGATGCGCGAGGATGCGCCGGTCGTCGGTGACGAGCGCTGCCGCGGTTTCGTCGCAGCTCGATTCGAGGCCAAGGATGAGAGACATAATGTTGCGCCCCCTTACCCGTGCCAGGGGGGCGGGGGCAAGCGGCGGACGATCGAGTCCCTGC
>JBQCFR010000023.1:0-6612 GCA_051958885.1 Tsuneonella sp. | reverse complement strand
CGCGGCTGTGCGAAGCGCTCGGCTGCGATCCGCTGCACGTGCTGGTCGACGGCAACCTCACGCCGGCGCGTCGCCAGCCCGACTGGCGCTGGCCTGCGCGCGCGATCGTCGGCGGCGACGAGAGCGAGCCGTGCATCTCCGCCGCCTCGATCATCGCCAAGACCCACCGCGACCGGATCATGCGCGAACACGCGAAGGCGCACCCGCACTACGGGTGGGAGACCAATGTCGGATATTCGACCCCGACGCATCTCAAGGCGCTGCGCGAGCACGGGCCGTGCCCATTGCATCGCCGCAGCTTCGCGCCGGTGCGCATTGCCACCGATTTGAGTCTTTCAGGCAACACCTTGCCAGATATCGAGCTGCAGGAAGTCGCCTAGACTCAACATCTTGTGGCGGACACCTTCTGTTCCGTCTCAATGAATCGAGCGAATTTCGCCGCGCCCGCGCATCGCCGCTTGACGGCGAGTCCGGTTGGACTCACCCTGTGGATAAGTTGAATCAGGGGGACTGACGGGATGGGGGTCTTGGAGACCGCGAAGGTTCGTGCGCGCCGCGCGGGAACGCTGCCCGAGCTGCCGTTCGATCTGCCCTTGGGGCGCATCCTCGCGGGCGACTGCGTCGAGGCGATGAAGCGGCTGCCCGATGCCTGCGTCGACCTCGTGTTCGCCGATCCGCCGTACAACCTCCAGCTCGGCGGCGATCTCAACCGCCCCGACGGCAGCCATGTCGACGCGGTGACCGACCACTGGGACCAGTTCTCGAGCTTCAAGGCCTACGACGATTTCACCCGCGCGTGGCTCGCCGAGGCGAAACGCGTGCTCAAGCCCGACGGCGCGCTGTGGGTGATCGGGAGCTATCACAATATCTACCGCGTCGGCGCGATCCTGCAGGACCTGGGGTTCTGGATCCTCAACGACATCGTCTGGCGCAAGTCGAACCCGATGCCCAACTTCAAGGGCACCCGCTTCACCAACGCGCACGAGACGCTGCTGTGGGCGAGCATGGGCGAGAAGGCGAAGTACCACTTCAACTACCGCGCGATGAAGACCCTCAACGACGAGCTGCAGATGCGCAGCGACTGGGTGATCCCGATCTGCGGCGGGCAGGAGCGACTGAAGGAAAACGGCCACAAGGCGCACCCGACGCAGAAGCCCGAGGCGCTGCTCTACCGCGTGCTGCTGGCGACCACCGAGCAGGGCGACGTGGTGCTCGATCCGTTCTTCGGCACCGGTACCACCGGCGCAGTCGCCAAGCGGCTGGGGCGCGAGTGGATCGGCTGCGAGCGCGAGAGCGGCTATCGCCAGGTTGCGCTCAAGCGCATCGAGAAGGAGCTCCCACTCGACGAGAGCGCGCTGGCGACGATGCAGAGCGCGCGCACCGCGCCCAAGGTGGCGTTCGGCGCGCTGGTCGAAGCGGGGCTGATCCCGCCGGGGACCAGCGTGTTCGACAAGAAGCGGCGCTGGACCGCTTCGGTGCGCGCCGATGGATCGCTGACGTACGAAAAGCAGATTGGCTCGATCCACGGGCTCGGCAAGGACCTTCAAGGCGCGCCGAGCTGCAACGGGTGGATGTTCTGGCACGTCGAGCACGCAGGGGAAGCCAAGCCGATTGACGCGCTGAGGCAGCTGTACCTGCTGGGGATCGAGGACTAGCTCCTCCACTGATGACCGACTGCATCTACATCCGCCCGATCGGGCTTGCGGAGAGTCCGCAGAGCGAGGAGGGCGATGCGATCCGCCTCGCCGGCGGAATGGTCTACGCGCACCTGTTCGCGGTGATTTGGCGGCGCGACGCGCGCGTTGCCGAGCGCTGGCGCTGCACGCCCGATACGATGGCCGAGGTTCTCGGTCGGCTCCCCGACCGGCTCGCAGCCGAGGGTGAGGCGCAGTGGTCCGCGCTGCGCGCCGCGCATCCGCCGCTTCAACTCGGCGCGCGGACCATCCGGCTCGACCAGCCGCAAGTCGTCGGCGTGCTCAACGTGACGCCCGACAGCTTCTCCGACGGCGGCAAGTTCCTCGACCGCGCGGAAGACGGCGCGGCGCACGCGGCGCAGATGCTCGAGGCGGGCGCTGCGCTGGTCGACATCGGCGGCGAGAGCACGCGCCCGGGCGCACCGGCGGTGTGGGAGGGCGACGAGCTCAAGCGAGTGATCCCGGCGGTCGAATACTGCGCCGCGATGGGCGCCGCGATCAGCGTCGATACGCGGCGTCCCGCCGTAATGGCGGCCGCGCTCGACGCCGGCGCGAGCATGGTCAACGACGTGTCCGCGCTGCGCCACGATCCGCGGAGCCTCGAACTCGTCGCCGCGCGCGGCTGCCCGGTGGTGCTGATGCACGCGCCCGGCGCAGGCGACGATTTGCACGCCGACGGCGATTACGACAGCGTGGTGTTCGAGGTGTTCGACTGGCTGCGCGATCGGCGCGAGGCGGCGATCGCGGCGGGCGTGAGCGCCGAGAACATTGTCCTCGACCCGGGCATCGGCTTCGGCAAGTCGCTCGCCGAGAACCTCGCGCTGCTGAACGCGCTGCCGCTGTTCCACGCGCTTGGCTGCCCGCTGATGCTCGGCGCGAGCCGCAAGCGGATGATCGGGGCGCTCAGCAACGAAGTGCCGGCTGCGCAGCGCACCGGCGGCAGCCTTGCGCTCGCGGTGAAGGCGATGGACGCGGGTGTCCAGCTGCTGCGCGTCCACGACGTGTTCGAGACCGTGCAGGCGCGCAACGTCTGGCGCGGCTTGCGCGACGCGGCGCTTACGGACTTCTCGCAGCTTCCCGAGTGAAGCCGGCGATCAGGCGGTCTCGTTTTCCTTGATGTAGGTGTCCGGGTCCTTCTCCTTCCACTGGTACTCGCCCGAGTGCGCGGCCTCGAAGGCGAGGTACTGCAGCCCCAGCCTGACCCGCTCCTCGCGCGGCACGCGGCGGCGAAAGTCGGTGAGACCCTGGCGTTCCTCTTCGGACATGTGCTTCGAGTTCTGGTAGTTGCACTGGTCGACGCACTTCCACCACGCGTCCGAGCCGACCTCCTCCTTCAGCGCCGCTTCCGCGGCTTCGGCGATCTTGTTGTGGTCCTCGATCGCGTCGTCGGTGGTCTCCTCCGCGCTATCCGAATCGAGCGCGCCTTCGCCCTTGTGCAGCAGCGTGGGATAGAAGTGCAGCTCCTCCGCCTCGGCATGCGCTTCGAGGAAGTTCTTGAGCCGGCCGAAAATCTTGCCGAGCACGTCCGGGTCGCCGCGCGCCTCGTCGAGCGCGGCGAACAGGCGGCGCTGCTGCGCGTGATCGGCCAGGATGCAGTCGACGATATCCATGATGGCAAGCCCCTCGTTACGGTGTCTCCATCCGCAACGGGCCCGGGCGAGCAGCGTTCCGGCTAGAGCGCGTAGCCGCCGTCGCTGACCATCACCATGCCGGTGACGTTCGCCGCCATGTCGGACAGCAGGTAGCCGATGTCGCCGGCGATCTCGTCGGCGGTGGCGAAGCGCCCTCGCGGCGTGGGCGCACCCATCGCGGCGATCGCCGCCTCGCGGCCGTGCTCGGCGGCGGCGGCGCGGAACTGTTCGCTCGCGTCCCAGATGTTGGTGTCCACCCCGCCGGGCGCGCTCGCGTTGACGCGGATGGGGTGCGGCGCGGATTCGAGCGCGGCGATCTTGGCCATGTGCGCCACCGCCGCTTTGGAGACGCCGTACGGGCCGAGGTTGGGCGAGGCCTTGATCGCGGTCACCGAGCTGGTGATCACCGCGCTGCCGCGTCCGTTCTTTCGCATCATCCGCAGGGCCGCGGCGAGCGTCAGGAACGCGCCGTCGAGGTTGACCGCCATCACCTCGCGCCACTGCTCGAGCGTGATCTCGCTGAGCGATCCGCCTTTGTCGATGCCGGCATTGACCGCCGCGTGGTCGAGCGTGCCGACCGATCGCTCGAACTCGGCCCAGAACGCCTCGTCGGACACGTCGGCCTCGTGCCGCACCACCTGGCACGTCAAGTCGAGCGCTTCCAGCGCGGCGCCGTCGCGGTCCACCAGGTGCAGCGTGCCAACGCCGTGCGCATCGAGCCAGCGCGCGAGCGCCGCGCCGATCCCTGATGCCGCGCCGGTGACGAGCGCGGTGCGGCCGGAGAAGTCGAGTTTGCTGTCGGTCATGCCGGTCCGACTAGCGGATCACGCGGCGTTGTCGATGCCCAGTTCGCCGAGCTTGCGGTAGAGCGTCGAGCGGCCGATCCCGAGCCGGCGGGCGACCTCGGTCCTGCGGCCGCGATAGTGCCCGATGGCGAGGCGGATCACGTCCGCCTCGATCTCCTCGAGCGGGCGCAAGTTGCCGTCGGCGGTGTAGAGCATCACGCCCACGCCGTCGTGGCGCGGATCACGCGGCTCGCCGTCGCATTCGCCGAGCAGCTCGGAAAGCTGCGGGAAGCTGTCGGCGGTCAGCGCATCGCCTTCGCAGAATACCGCGGCGCGGAACAGCACGGTCTGGAGCTGGCGGATGTTGCCCGGCCAGTCGTACGCCGCGAGCAGCGCCAGCGCCCCGTCGCTGATCGACAGCTCGCGCAGGCCGGGCTGCTCGCCAATCCGCGCGAGGAAGTACCGCGCGAGGCCGGCGATATCGCCCGGCCGCTCGCGCAGCGGGGGCAGGGTGATGGTGTTCTGCGCGATCTGCGCGTGGAGCGCCGGGTGGAAGTACCCCGCGTCGTTGAGGTCGCCGAGCGGCAGGTTGCTGGCCGACAGGATCCGCACATCGACCCGGAAGCCGTGCTTGGCGCCGACCGGGCGCACCACGCCGCTTGCGAGGACTTCGGCGAGCTTCGCCTGCAACGCGGTGTCGAGCCGGTCGATCTCGTCGAGCACCAGGGTGCCGCCATCGCAGTGCTGGAGCGCGCCGATCTGCCGCTCGAATGCGCCCGGGAAGGCGTTGGGCTCGTGCCCGAACAGCACCGATTCGACCGAGCTGGTGGGAATGCCGCGCACGTTGAGCGTGCGGAACGAAGCGCGCGCGCGCGGGCTCGCCGCGTGCATCGCGCGGATGAGCATTTCCTTGCCGGTGCCGCGTTCGCCTTCGATCAGCACGTTGCCGTGCCCGCGCGCGGCCTTGGCGGCCTTGGCGAGCGCGGCGCGAAACGTCGGCGCGGTGCCCACCATGGCGTCGAAGTCGAGCAGGCTGCCGAGCTTCTCGGTCAGCGGCTGGAGCTCGTCGCGGGGAGCCTCGCGCTTGGTCGAGTTGCGCAGCGCCTGCATCAGACGGTCGGGCGCGACCGGCTTGATGAGGTAATCGGTGGCGCCGGCGCGCATCGCCTCGACCGCGAGCAGCGGCCTGGCGCTGGTGGTCAGCATCAGGATCGGCAGCGCCGGCCGGCGCGCCTTCAATTCGGCGATCAGGCTGCAGGCGTCGTCACCCGGCACCCACTGGTCGAGGATGATCGCCGACAGTTGCATCCCCTGGCGCGTGCCAAGCGTGGCGATGGCGGTCTCGGAGTCCTTGACCACCAGCACCCGCCACCCCTCCCGCGCGGCGAGCGCCGAGATCAGCCGGCACTGCGCCGGCTCGTCGTCGATCAGCATCAGGAGGCGCGTGTCTGCCTCTGCCATGGTCAAGCCCGTCCCGTATCGGTGCAATCGGGACACCTAAGCGGACAGGGGTAAAGGGCTGCTTAAGCCGCGGCGCGGGGTTGAGCATCGCGGCGCTGCGCGATAGGGAGCGGCGCAAAGCAAACGACACGGGGAATTTTCGGATGGCATCGCCCGACGACATGAAGGCGCACGAGGGGACTTACGGCTCCTTCACCACGCTGCTCAAGTGGGTCGTCCCGATCGTGGCGATCATCGCCTTCATCGTCATCCTGCTGATTTCCTGAGCCGGCGCGCGCCTTGCGCATCGCGATCCTGAAGGAAACCGCGCCGGGTGAGACCCGCGTCGCGGCAACTCCGGAGACGGTCAAGAAGTTCATCGCGCTGGGCGCGAGCGTCGCGGTCGAGCGCGGGGCGGGTCTTGCCGCGGCGGTAACCGACGCGGCGTTTGCCGAGGCCGGGGCGGAGCTCGGCACCGCGGCCGAAGCGGTCAAGGGCGCGGACATCGTGCTCGCGGTGCAGGCGCCCGATCCGGCGCTGCTGGCAGGCGCGGCTCCCGGTGCGTGGGTCGCTGCGACGTTCGACCCGTTCGGCCGGCGCGACCGCGTCGATGCTTACGCCAGGGCCGGGCTCGAGGCGCTGGCGATGGAGTTCATGCCGCGGATCACCCGCGCGCAGAGCATGGACGTGCTCTCGAGCCAGTCGAACCTCGCCGGCTACAAGGCGGTGATCGCCGCCGCCGATGCGTACGGTCGCGCATTCCCGATGATGATGACCGCGGCGGGCACCGTGCAGGCGGCGCGGGTGTTCGTGATGGGCGTCGGCGTCGCCGGCCTGCAGGCGATCGCCACCGCCAAGCGGCTCGGCGCGCAAGTCTCCGCCACCGACGTGCGCAGCGCCACCAAGGAGCAGATCCAGTCGCTCGGCGCGAAGCCGATCTTCGTCGAAGCGGTCGCCGGGATCGAAGGCGAGGGCAGCGGCGGCTACGCCACCGAGATGTCCGAGGAATACAAGGCCGCGCAGGCCGAGCTCGTCTCCAGCCACATCGCCAGGCAGGACATC
>JBQCFR010000022.1:0-5627 GCA_051958885.1 Tsuneonella sp. | reverse complement strand
CTTCCTCGCGACCGTCGGTTCGGTTGCGCCGTTCGTCGGACTGTTCGGGACCGTATGGGGCATCATGAACAGCTTCTTCCAGATCGGGCAGCAGCAGAATTCCTCGCTCGCGGTGGTGGCGCCGGGTCTTTCGGAGGCGCTGTTCGCCACCGCGATCGGGCTGGTCGCGGCGATCCCTGCGGTGATCGCCTACAACCGCTTCAGTCACGCCGTGAACGGGCTCGAGGCGCGCCTCCAGCGCTTCGCCGATCGGTTCCACGCCAGCCTCAGCCGCGAGCTGGAGAGCCTCTAGCATGGCGATGGGCCTCCACCGCGCGGGAGCCCGCGGCGGGCACCGGGCGCGCACGCCGATGGCGGAGATCAACGTCACCCCGCTGGTCGACGTCATGCTGGTGCTGCTGATTATCTTCATGGTCACCGCCCCGCTGCTCACCGCCGGGGTCCCCGTCGAACTCCCAGACAGCCGCGCCAACGCGCTCGACAAGCAGCAGGACGAGGTGACGATTTCGATCGATCGCGAGGGGTACATCTTCATCGGCGACCAGGCGGTGCCCGTCGGCGGCCTGCCGGCCGCGCTCGCCGCATTGCCTGCCGCGGGCGAGAAGCCGCAGGTGACGCTGCGCGCCGACAAGGCGCTCGATTACGGGCGCGTCATGGCGGTGATGGGCGAGCTCAACCGGGCGGGGTTCAACTCGATCTCGCTGGTCACCAACGGTTCAGTCACCCCGCCATAGCCCGACGATTACACTGGTTTTCGCTCAAATTCGGCGCGACGAACGCATCGGCCTCGGCATCGCGGTATTGCTGCATGTCGGGCTTGTCGTGGTGCTGCTCGTGCGGCCCGGACCCAAGCCAGTGTTCGAGCCGCCGCAGAAGATGACGGTGAACCTCGCGACCGACGTCGGTCTCACCGAAACCGCGCCCGAGCCGGTGAGCGAAAGCCGCGCGGCGGTCGCGCCCGAGCTCGCGCCCGAGCCGGCCCCCGCGCCCGAACCGGTGTCGGACCCCGCGCCGGCGCCGAAGCCGAGGCCGCAGCCGATGGTGCAGCCGGCGATCGCCCCGCCCAAGCCCGTCGCGACCACGCCGCCGCGGCCCAGGCCGGTGCCCCGCGCAGCTCCCGCGCCCAAGCCCAAGCCGGTGCCGCGCGCGGCGCCCGCGCCCGCGCCCGCTCCTGCGAAGGCCAAGCCCGCGCCGGCGGCATCCTCGAACGCGCCGCGCCGCCGGCCGGATGCGCCCTCCGGCCATGCGCAAGCGGCGGAGGTACCGGACAAGAAGCCGGGCGCCAGCCGCATCGGCAGCGATTTCCTCGCCGGCGCAGGCAGCAGCACCAGGACCGACGATACCCGCATTCCCGCCTCGCAGATCGGCGCCAGCGCGAAGGCATCGCTGGTCCAGGCGATCGCGCGGCAATTGAAGCCCAAGTGGCAGCCGCCCGACGGCCCCGATGTCGACAAGATCACCACCTATCTGCGCTTCCGCCTCAACGCCGACGGCAGCCTCGCCGGCCGGCCCGAGATGGTGCGGCAGACGGGGGTGACGCCGGTGAACAGCGCGCAGGCCAGGCGCCACGCCGAACAGGCCATCCGCGCGGTGCAACTCGCCGCGCCCTTCAAGTTGCCCGACGAATACTACGCCGCGTGGAAGGTCGTCGGCCCCTTCGGATTTGACTGGAAGCTTTCGCAATGAAGCCAATTCTCGCCCTCGTGCTCATCGCGCTCGCCGCCCCCGTGGCCGCGCAGGATCTCGGCCAGAAGCCGCCTACGGACGCGCCGGTGGTGACCACCGAGGAGCAGGGTCTGACCGGCTCGGTGAGCTTCGAAGGCAACCTCGACGACCTCGGCATCGCCATTCCCGGCTTCGCCACCGATCAGAACGCGCCGACGCCGGCCAACCAGTCGGGCACCGCCGCGCTCGGCAAGGAGCTGGCGCGGGTCGTCTATGGCGACCTGAGGAACAACGGCTTGTTCAAGCCCACCGGGCCCGACGCGCTGCCGCAGCCGGCCTATGCGGAGATCGCCGCGCCCAACTTTGCGACCTGGAGCAATCGCGGCGCGGACATGCTGGTGCAGGGCTACGTGCGCGCGAATGGCGACGGGCGGCTGACGGTCGGCTGCTACCTCTACGACATGGCGCTGAAGAGCGAGCTCACCCGCGCGGGCTGGGTGGTCCAGCCGGCCGACTGGCGGCGCGCCGCGCACAAGTGCGCCGACCTCGTCTACTCGCGCCTGTCGGGCGAGAGCCCGTTCTTCGACAGCCGCATCGCCTACATCGCCGAGACTGGGCCGAAGGGTAACCGGGTCAAGCGGCTCGCGATCATGGCTTCGGACGGGGCGAACCACCGCTTCATCACCAACGGGCGCGCGACTGCGCTCACCCCGCGCTATTCGCCCAACTACCGCGAGCTGCTGTACCTCAGCTACGTCGACGGCAACCCGCGGATCTACGTCTACGACATCGGCACGGGCCGCCAGCGGCTGGTCACGCAGAGCACCAATCCGACATTCGCGCCGCGCTGGAGCCCGGACGGCAAGTCGATCCTCTATTCGATGGCGGCGGGCGGCAACACCGACATCTACCGCGTTTCGGCGCAGGGCGGAGCGAGCGTGCGGCTCACCGACGGGCCGGGCATCGACGTCGGCGGATCGTATTCGCCCGACGGCAGCAAGATCGTGTTCGAGAGCGACCGTTCGGGCGAGCAGCAGTGCTACGTCATGAATGCCGACGGATCGAACCAGCACCGCATCAGCTTCTTCGGCGGCCGCTGCGCGACGCCCGAGTGGAGCCCGCGCGGCGACCAGATCGCCTTCACCAACGTCAGCAATTTCCACATCGGCGTGATGACCCCCTCGGGCGGCGGCGTGCGCACGCTGACCGACGGCTGGCAGGACGAAGCGCCGACCTGGGCGCCCAACGGCCGCGTGATCCAGTTCTTCCGCACCGAGCGCGGATCAGGACGCACCGGGCTGTGGCAGGTCGACCTGACCGGCAAGAACGAGCGCCGCCTGCCGACCCCGGTCGACGCGTCGGACCCGGCCTGGGGGCCGATCCTGCCGTGAGGCCGACCACGCTTTGACAAGCGAACACTTCGCACCGATCCGAATGGGAGAGACTTGATGAACCGCCGTATCGTTTTCGCCGCCCTTCTCGCCGGCACCGCCGTGCTCGGGGCCTGCAGCAAGAAGCCCCCCGCGCAGCTGCCGCCCGAGCCGGTGCCGAGCACCAGCACCGATAACGGAGCAGGCGCGGGCGACACCGCCGGCCAGTTCGGCGAGGCCACGCCGGGAACGCAGGCGCACTTCGTCAAGGCGGTGAACGGGCAGTACGTCATCTACTTCGACACCGACCGCTACAATATCGACAGCGCCGATGCCGCCGCGCTGCAGACGCAGGCGCAGTACCTCGCGCAGTATCCCGGCGTGAACGTCACCGTCGAAGGCCACGCGGACGAGCGCGGCACGCGCGACTACAACCTTGCATTAGGCGAGCGGCGCGCGAACGCGGCGAAGAACTACCTCGTCAGCCTCGGCGTATCGGCGGGCCGCATCCGCGTGGTCAGCTACGGCAAGGAGAAGCCGGTGGCGCTCGGCTCGAACGAGGCCGCCTGGGCGCAGAACCGCCGTGCGGTGACGGTGGTGATCGGCTGAGTTGATCCGGTGAGTCCCCGCCTGCGGGGGGACTCGCTTCACACGATGGGGTCGCCCATCTTCATCGTCGCGCCGCGGGTGATGACGACTTTGTCGCCCGGCCGCGCGATCGCGAACAGCTTGGCCGCGAAATCGTCGGGCGTGCTGATGCAGCCGTGGCTGGCGTAGCCGTTGACGACTGCATGGCCGCCGTGGATCGCGACGCCGTCGTTCGTCAGCCGCAGCGTCCACGGCATCGGCGCATTGCCGTATTTCTCGGAAACGTTGTGGCGTTCCTTCGAGAGGATGGGAAAGGTGCCGAGCGGCGTCGGGTACTCGTCGGTCCCCAGCAGCACCGCGGTCGCCCCGATCTCGTAGCCGTTGCGAAACACCGACAGCACGCGCGCGTCCAAATCGACCGTCATCACCAGCGGCCCTGCGGGCACGCCCTTCTCGTCCCAGTACCATTGGCCGTACCGGATCGGGCCGGGAATATCGAGGATGCGCTTGACGACGAAGTGCGTCTCCTGCGGCGGCAGAGGCTTTGCGGCGGGCCGTGCCTCGTGCGCGTGGGCCGGCGCGAGTCGCGCGACATCGGCAGCGACCGCGTGCTGCGGCGCAGCTTCGCTGCGCGGCGCGAGTCCGGTGCCGATCAGTCCTCCCACCGCGAACGCGGTCACCACCGCCGCGCTCGTTCCGCCGATCCACTTCATTATCGCATCCATGCCGGGGATATGCGGTAAACGCCGATGCGGTTCCAGACCCCCTGCCGGCGCGTCCCCGCGCGGGACTCTGCTCTGCGCAGAGGTTAACGGCGCTGCACCGACACGGTCTTGTCGCCGAAGTGGCATTCGCCGAAAGTGGTGAGGAAGCTCACCTCGGCGGCATCGCGGCCCACGCCGATCTTCACCACCTCGCCCGCCTCGACCATGCCGGTCGCATCGACGATCTGCCACGTACCGCCGCCGGGCGTGTGCGGATCGGCGAGGAACACTTCGGCCACCGCGTGGAAGTCGGGCGGGTCGACGCCGGGGCCGTAGCAGCTCACGTAGCGCGCCGGGATCGTCGAGGCGCGCGCGAGCGTGATCAGCACGTGCGCGTAGTCGCGGCAGATGCCGCGCCGCTCGATGAAGCTGTCGAGCGCGGTCGTGGTCGACGTGCTGCTGCCCGGCTCGTAGGCGAAGTTGTGCGCGATCCACTCGCGCATCGCCGCCACGCGCGCGCCGCCTTCGGTGCCGCCGAACTCCGCCTCGACGAAGCTCTGGAAGCGATCGGCCGGACAGTACCGCGAATCGAGCAGGTAGTGGACCGTTTCCCCCGGCAGCTCATGCGGGTGCACCGCGGCTAGCTGCGCTACGTCCGCGGTCAGCCGCTGCGGCTTCGCCTCTGCGGAATAGGCGACCGAGAACTTGCCTTCGGCGCGCAGCATGATCCGCTCGCCGATATCCTCCTCCGCCGCCACCCGCGCGCAGTGCTCCGAGGGCGACAGATCGGTGTGACACGACAGGATCCGCTGCTCGGGAATCTGCGCCGCCTCGAACTGGAGCACGAAGTCGGTCGGGTGCGGGAGGTCGAAGTCGAAGCGGGTCTCGATCGCGATGGTCATATGTTGGCCCAACACCGCAGCCGCGCCGCGGTTTCAAGGCCCGATCACTCGCCGGCGATATGGACCGCGATCTCGCGCCGATGGGGGCGGGCGCGGTGCTCGGCGAGGAAGACGCCTTGCCAGGTGCCGAGCAGCATCTTGCCGCCGCTGACCGGGATCGCCAGCGAGGGACCGGTGATCAGCGCCCTGAGGTGCGCGGGCATGTCGTCCGGCCCCTCGTCGTCGTGCTCGTAACCCGCGCGCTGCGGGGCGAGCGCATCGAGCCAGCGGGCGATGTCGCGCCGCACCGCCATGCTCGCGTTCTCGGTGATCAGCAGCCCGGCGGAGGTGTGGCGGCATAGCAGCGTCAGCAGCCCGCGCGTGACTTGGCTGCGGGCGACGAATTCGCGCAGCTCGGC
>JBQCFR010000021.1:0-3300 GCA_051958885.1 Tsuneonella sp. | reverse complement strand
CGCGCCGACCTGGCGACAGAACCCCTACACCCGCGGGATGCCGGCGAGGCTGAACATGGCGATCACCATGCCCAGCGCGAGCAACGGCTGCCCGCGCGACAGGCCGGCCATGTCGGCGATGCGCTCGACCGGCTCGCCTTGCGCGGTCTTGAGCATCAGCACCACCACGAAGCTGCCGATCGACATCACCACGTAGATCGCGAGATACACCAGCATCGCGCTGGCCCCGTCGCGGGTCGCGGCGGCGAGCCCGATGAGGATGAACCCGACGTTGTTGATCGACGAGTAGGCGAGCAGCCGCTTGATGTTGCCCTGTCCGATTGCGCCGAGCGCGCCGACCAGGATCGACGCCAGCGCAAGGAACATCATGATCTGCCGCCACGCATCGGCCTGCGCGGCGAACGCCTCGAGCGCGACGCGCATGGTCAGCGCGAGCGCGGCGACCTTCGGCGCGGTCGAGAAGAACGTCGTCACCGGCGTCGGCGCGCCTTCGTACACGTCGGGAGTCCACATGTGGAACGGAACCGCGGAGATCTTGAAGGCCAGCCCCGCGAGCACGAAGATCACCCCGAACAGCGCGCCGGTCGACAGCTCGCCGGTGAGCGCCGCGCGGATGCCGGCAAAGCTGGTGGTGCCGGTGAAGCCGTAGGTGAGGCTCATGCCGTAGAGCAGGATGCCGCTCGCCAGCGCTCCCAGCACGAAGTACTTGAGCCCCGCTTCCGCCGAACGCGCGTCGGTCCGCAGGAACGAGGCGAGGACGTAGGCCGAGAGACTGTTGAGCTCGAGCCCGATGTAGAGCGTGAGCAGGTCGCCGGCCGAGACCATGATGCCGGTGCCGAGCACCGCGAACAGCACCAGCACCGGGTATTCGGCGCGCATCTCGCGGAACCGTTCGAAGAAAGCGGGCGCGATCATCAGGCACGCCGCCGCCGCGAGGTAGATCAAGAGCTTGGCGAACGCGGCGAAGGCGTCGGTGTGGAACTGCCCGCCGAACGCTGTCGTGTCCGGCCCCATCGCGCCGGCGAACAGTGCCGGAGCGGTGAGGAACGCCGCGCCGACCAGCGCGCCGACCGCGACGACCGAAATGGCCCGGGCGTAGCGGTCCCCCAGCCAGGCAGCGGCTAGCAGCAGCGCGAGGCCGCTGACGCTGAGCAGCAGCTCGGCGGAAATCAGCCCGAGCGAAGCCTGGAAACCCATCATTCCGCTCCCTCGCCCGCCGCAGCGGCTGCATGATGGCCCATCGCGTTCGCCGCGTGTGTGCGGCCCGCACCCTTCGGCTGGGCCAGGCGCGAATCGCCCCTGGGCGCCGCGGGGGCCAGCCGCGCGTCGAGCGCGGCAATGTCCTTGCGCATCGGCGCGAGGAAGCTTTCGGGGTAGACGCCCATCCACAGCACCGCCGCGGCGATCGGGGCGAGCATCAGCCATTCCCGCAAGTTGAGATCAGGCATCGCCGCGGCATCGGCGTTCTTCTGCACGCCGAACGCGACGCGCCAGTAGAGATAGAGCATGTAGGCCGCGCCCAGGATGATACCGGTGGTGCAGATCAGCGTCACCCAGCTCGACACCTGGTAGATTCCCGCGAGGCTGAGGAACTCGCCGACGAACCCGCTCGTGCCCGGCAGCCCCACGCTGGCCATCGTGAACAGCATGAAGAACAAGGCATACTTGGGCATGTTGATCGAGAGGCCGCCGTAGCGGTCGATCTCGCGCGTGTGCAGCCGGTCGTAGATCACGCCCACGCACAGGAACAGCGCGCCCGAGACGAGCCCGTGGCTCAGCATCACGATCATCGATCCTTCGAGCCCGACCACGTTGAAGGCGAACAGCCCGACGGTGACGATCGCCATGTGCGCGACCGAGGAATAGGCGATCAGCTTCTTCATGTCGTGCTGCACCAGCGCCACCAGCGAGGTATAGACCACTGCGACCATGCTCAGCGCGAAGATCAGCCAGGCGAGCTGCGCGCTCGCTTCGGGGAACATCGGCAGGCTGAAGCGGATGAAGCCGTAGCCGCCCATCTTGAGCAGCACGCCCGCCAGGATCACCGAACCCGCGGTCGGCGCCTGCACGTGCGCATCCGGCAGCCAGGTGTGCACCGGCCACATCGGCATCTTGACCGCGAAGCTGGCGAAGAAGGCGAGGAACAGCCAGGTCTGCGCCTGCGGCGGGAAATCGTACTGCATCAGCGTGGGGATGTCGGTCGTCCCGGCGGCATTGGCCATCCACAGCATCGCGATCAGCATCAGCACCGAGCCGAGCAGCGTGTAGAGGAAGAACTTGTAGCTCGCGTAGATGCGGTCCGCCCCGCCCCAGATGCCGATGATCAGGTACATCGGGATCAGGCCTGCCTCGAAGAAGATGTAGAACAGGAACAGGTCCTGCGCGCAGAACACGCCTATCATCAGCGTTTCCATGAACAGGAACGCCGCCATGTATTCGCCGACGCGCTTTTCGATGCTGTCCCAGCTCGCCAGGATGCAGATCGGCATCAGGAACACGCTGAGCACGATGAGCAGCAGCGCGATCCCGTCAATGCCGAGCGCCCACTGGAACTGCGAGAACACCGGCGCGCGCTCGGTAAACTGCCACTGGGCGCCGCCGATGTCATAGTTCGCCCACAGCGCGATGCCGAGCGCGAGGTCGATCAGCGTCGCCGCGAGTGCGATTGTGCGCGCGGGCTTGGCGTCCACGAACAGGCACGCGATCGCTCCGATCAGCGGGACGAGCAGCATGAGCGAGAGGATGGGAAAGCCGCTCATCGTGCGATCACCCATGTGACCGCTCCGACCAGACCCACCAGCATCCACAGCGCGTAGCTGTAGAGATAGCCCGACTGCACCTTGCGCGCACCGGCGGTGCCTTGCGCGACGACCCAGGCCGCGCCGTCGGGCCCGAAGCGATCGATCGTGCCCTCGTCGCCGCGCTTCCAGAACTGGCGCCCGAGCCAGAACGCCGGCCGCACGAACAGGAAATGATAAAGCTCGTCGAAGTACCACTTGTTGAACACGAAGGTGTACACGGGGTGGATCTGCTCGACCACCGCACCGGGGAAGCGGCTGTTGCGAATGTAGCCGTACCACGCGGTCACGAAGCCGATCAGCATCACGATGGTCGCCGACAGTTTCACCCACAGCGGCACGCCGTGCATCGCGTGGATCAGCCCTTCGTTGTAGAAGATCGATCCCTTCCAGAACGCCGCCGAGTTGATGAAGTCGGGCTGGAACACGAACCCGGCGAAGACGGCGCCGAGCGACAGCACGCCGAGCGGGATCAGCATCGAGACGGGGCTTTCGTGCGGAT
>JBQCFR010000020.1:0-4347 GCA_051958885.1 Tsuneonella sp. | reverse complement strand
CGCGAAGAACGGCCCGGGCAGACCGGTCAGCGGGAACACCAGCAGCGGCGCCAGCGCCGGGCCGATCACCGTGCCGAGCCCGAAGCTGGAGGCGATCAGCGCCATCGCCTGCGTGCGCTCGGCGCGCGGGGTGCGGCTGGCGACATAGGCCTGCACCGCGGGCGGCGCCGCCGAGCCGAACCCGCCGTAGAGACTGCGCGCGGCGGCGAACAGCAGCAGCGTCGCCATCGCGCTCAGCACGCCGTTGAGCCCGAGCCAGAGCAGCGTCCCGCACAGCGCGAAGGAGAGGATGAAGCCGGTCAGCCCGAGCGCCATCATCGCCTTGCGCCCGCGCCGGTCGCTGCGCCGCGCCCAGAACGGCGCGCAGACGACCCACAGCAGCGCGGACCAGGTGTAGGCCAGGCTGATCCACACGTCGGCGACGTGAAGCTCAGTGCCGATCGAGGGCATCACCGATTGCATCGCGGTGTTGCCCGCGGCGGTCACCAGCATCACGGTGAACAGCAGTGTCATGCGCCCACGCGACACGCCGCGCTGCGCGGGCATTGTCCGCGCGTCGGCCCGGTCGTGCATTGGCGTTTGCAGGGCGTCGCGCTCGGCCATCCGCCTGCCGCTACCCGCGCCGCGCCGCGCTTGCAATGCACCGCCGAAGCTGTCAGTGCCCCGCGCTTGAATAGCCCTCGCCAGGGGGTGGCAAGCAGGGCACGCATTTCCTTGAGCAATCCCAACCAGATGGCGATCGACCGCGGCGAAAGCTTCGGCCAGCGGATGGGCCGCTATTTCGGCCAGTGGGGCGTATTCTTCCGCGGCTTCGTCGAGCAACCCAAGATGGTCGGCTCGATCATCCCCTCGTCACGCTTCACGATCGACAAGATGCTCGAACCGGTGAAGTGGGACGAGTGCAAGCTGTTCGTCGAGTACGGCCCCGGGGTGGGCACCTTCTGCCGCCCGGTGCTCGAGCGGCTGCGGCGTGACGGCGCGCTGATCGTGATCGACACCAACCCGCTCTACATCGACTATCTCAAGAAGACGATCCGCGACAGCCGCTTCACCGCGGTGCTCGGCAGCGCCGCCGACGTGGAGGAGATCGTCCGCGCGCACGGCCACGAACATGCCCACAACGTGCTCTCGGGTCAGCCGATCTCCACCTTGCCCGCCGGCGTGGTGCCGGCGATCGCCACCGCCACCCACCGCGTTCTGCGCCCCGGGGGGGCGTTCCTGGTCTACCAGTTCAGCGCCAAGGCGCGCGACTTCATGGCCGAGCACTTCGCCCGTATCGAGCAGGGTTTCGAGCTGCTCAACGTCCTCCCCTGCCGCCTGTTCTGGGGCTGGAAGGACGAGGCGGCGTAGCCCCTAGGCGAAGGTCTCGCCGACGGCGGCGGGCGTGTCTCCGGCGAGCTGGCGATAGGCCGCGGCGAGTGCGGCCATGAACAGCGTCACCCACACCGCGTTGAGCGCGCCGCTCACCAGCGCCTGGCCAGCGAGCGCCGTCTCCGGTCCGAGCAACGCGAGGAACAGCCCGATGACGATGCTCGCCACCATGCCGACGACCGCGATCGCCACCAGCAGCAGGAAGTAGAACAGCCACAAGCGCAGGCTGTTGCCCTTGGTGAGCCGCCACGAGCGGCCGATCGCGGCGAACGGATTGAGCGTCCGCTCCTGCACGAACACCGGCGCGGCGAGCGAGAACTTGGTGAACACGTAGATCATCGCCAGCACCGCCACGACGCCGACGAGCACGCCCGCCGCCACCGAGACGCCGGCACCGATCGTGACCGGCACGAGCAGCAGCAGGCCAAGCGCGAAGCTCATGATGATCTGCGCGGCGATGTAGGAGGGTGTGAACCTGAGGCCGGTCATCAAGGCCTCTCCCACTGTCGGCCGCGAACGGTCGGTGAGCAGCGCCAGCAGGCCGAGCATGCCGACGCCCTGGAAGACCATGATCAACACGATCTCCCACCAGACACTGCCGTAGAACGCCATCATCGCGTTCATGGCGACATCGCCCTCCGCCCGCTCGGCGGTCGCCTGGAGCGCGGTCATCTGCTCGGCGGTGAGCATCATGAACAGCGCGTAGGGCAGGAAGAAGAATACTCCGGCGACGATGGAGACCACCGCACGGTTCGCGCCGATCAGCGCCACCGCGTCGTTCCAGGCGCGAGTCATGTCGAATTTCACGGAGCGGCCGTCCTCTCTTGCCTGCAATGGCCCTTGATAACCGCCCGGCGGCGCGCCACGCAACGGCGATGTCCACAACGATGCCGCCCGAGATCGAGGTCCGCCGCGACGCCGCGCAGGTGCCGTACCGAGCCGCGCTCGCCGAAATGGAAGCGCGGAGCCGCGCCATCGCCGAAGGCGACGCACGCGAACTCGTGTGGCTGCTCGAGCATCCGCCGGTCTATACCGCGGGCACCAGCGCCGCCGCGGCCGAGCTGCTCGACCCGCGCTTCGAGGTGGTCGAAGCCGGGCGCGGCGGGCGCTACACGTATCATGGGCCAGGCCAGCGGATCGGTTACGTGCTGCTCGACCTCTCCAAACGCGGCAAGGACGTGCGCTGCTTCGTGCATGCGCTCGAAGGCTGGGTCATCGCCACGCTTGCCGACTTCGGGGTCGAGAGCTGGCGCGCCGAGGGCCGGATCGGCATCTGGACCCGCGACATCGACGGGCGCGAGGCGAAGATCGGCGCGATCGGTGTGCGCGTGCGGCGCTGGGTCACGATGCACGGCTTCGCGGTGAACCTCGCGCCCGATCTCGCGCACTTTGCCGGCATCGTGCCGTGCGGGATCGAGGAATTCGGCGTCACCAGTCTCGCGCGTCTGGGCGTCGATGTTGCGCCCGAGGCGTGGGATGAGGCATTGCTCGGCCGCGCCGGCGCGTTCCTCGCCGGATTCGCCACTTGCGCCGGAGTGCCTGCATGATTCGCCCGATCGCCGCCCTCTCGCTCGCGCTGCTGATCGCCGCGTGCGGGCAGCAGCAGTCCAGCACCCCGGCCGACGACAAACGCAGCGCCGAAGGCCAGGTCCTCGGCGGCACGATCAGCGATGCGATGCTGCCACTCGACACGGTGACCTCGCAGCCGCCGCTCTTGCCGGCTGGCGCCGACGAGGGCGATGCCGAATCCCTGGCGGACAAGTCCACCGCCGGGCCGGCGGCGCAAGCCACGCCGACGCCAGAAGCCGGTGCTTCGGGGAGCGAAACGCCCAAGCCTTCGCCCAAGCCATCGCCCAAGCCTTCGCCGACCGCAAAAGCGAGCGGGGCAGCCGCCGAATAGGCTATTCGCCGGAGAAGCGAGCGGCGCGCTTCTCGATGAAGTGTGCCACGCCTTCCTTGAAGTCCGCGCTCTGGAGGCTCGCCTTCATCTCCCGGTCCGCCTCCTCCATCGAGGCTGCGAGGTCGACGAACAGCGCATCCCACAGCTGGCGCTTCATGATGCGCAGCGAGCGCGGCGAGACGTTATCGGCGAGATCGCGGGCATAGGCGCGCGCCTGCTCGAGCAAGCTTTCGGGCTCGTACACGCGGTCGGCAAGACCGATGCGATAAGCCTCGTCGGCCGAGACCCGGCGCGAGGAGAGCATCAGGTCGAGCGCGCGGCTGTGGCCCACCAGGCGGGTCAGCATCCAGCTCGTGCCGTGCTCGGCGATCAGGCCGCGACGGGAGAACGACGTCACGAATACTGCGCTGCTGGCCGCAAACCGCAGGTCGCAGAACAGCAGCAGCGCGAAGCCGAGACCCGCCGCGGCGCCGTTGACCGCAGCGATTACCGGCTTGCCGACGGTCGGCAGCCACGTCATCGGGTGCTGAAAGTCGGCGCGCGCCTGCTCGTCGAGCGGTTCGAATGCGCGCGGGCCGCTCTCGCCGCTTGCGGTCATTCCTTCGAGGGCGCCCATGTCGACGCCGGCACAAAAGCCCTTGCCTTCGCCGGTGACGACGATCGCGCGCACGGCCTGGTCGCGGTGGGCACGCTCTATCGCGTGGCGAAACTCGGCGGCCATGACCGGGGTCCAGGCGTTGAGCCGGTCGGACCGGCTGAGGATTACCGTGGCGACTGCGCGGTCGATCTCGTAGCGAACCTGCGTGTAATCCATCGTCAGTTGCTCCCGCGCCCTGCGGCGACCTCCGCCGCGCCGGCCAGCCGAACCGTCATCCCCCACAGGCGAAGCGTGCTGTCGGTGTGCAGACGCCCCCGCTCCGCCGCACGCCGGCGGATCGCATCGGCTTCGGAGGAGCGGACAGTGAAGCTGGCGAATCCTTCGCCAGCCCCATTGCTCGCCGGACCGAACCGCAGCTCGCCCTCGTCAAGCACGATACGCCACCCTTGCGCCTCCTGCGAGCACGCGCGGCCGAGCA
>JBQCFR010000019.1:0-2292 GCA_051958885.1 Tsuneonella sp. | reverse complement strand
CGATCGCCTTGCCGTTGCCGATCGTCTCGCCCGGCTGCTGGCCCGCGCCGACGACCACGGCCGCCTTGCCCGCAAGTCGCCCCGCGGCGCCGCTCACCGGACGGCGAGATCCGGATCGGCGTCGGCGGGGTCCTCCAGCTGCACGCCGAAGCTGTTCAGCATCATCGAGACCTGGGTGTACTGCCCGACGGTGAACACGAGATCCATCCGTCCCTTGTCGCCGAGCTCTCCAAGCGCGGCCCAGGTCGCGTCCGACAGGAAGTGATCGCTCACCAGCTCGTCCGCTGCGCGCAACATCGCGGCTTCAAGCGGCGTCCAGCCGGGCGCATCGGGGCCGGCCTTGATCCGCTCGATCTCCTCGGCGGATAGTCCCGAGTCAAGGCCGATGCGGCGGTGCTGCGCGAACTCGTAGCCCGAACGGCACAGCCAGCCGGTGCGCAGGATGACAATCTCCCGCTCGCGCGCCGGCAGGCTGTTGCGGCGCGAGAGCATGTAGTTGCCCCAGCCGAGAAACGCGGTCAGCGCGCGCGGCGCGTGCGCGAGCGTGCGAAAGATGTTGAGCACCTTACCGCCGCCGACCTTGTTCTCCGGATTGGCGAACGGGGCGAGTACCTCGCGCTGTTCTTCGTCGAGCCGGTCCATGTCGACCGGCGCGATACGGGGAGACGTCAGCCGCATCAGCCCACCGCCTCGCGCCATTCGTGGGTGTCGGTCAGCTGCTCGAAGCGCGCCACGCGCCCGCCGGCGACACGGACCAGATGCGCGAAGCGAATCTCGAACGGCCCCGCATCCGTCTGGCCGCGATAGAAGCCCAGCGCGACCGCGCCGTCGTCGCTCACCGGCAGGATGTCGTCGGGAACCGCCGAGAAGTCGCGCACATCGCGCCCGATCGGGCCGAACACCTTTTCCGCCACTTCGGCGAGCCCGTGATAGGTCCCGCCGTAGGGGCCGCCGCGTGATTCGACCCACTCGACGTCGCCGAGCAAGGCGCCGAGTGCCTCGCCGTCCCCGGCGGCAAAGGCGCGGTAGGGACTGGCGAGTACCTCGGTCGCTTCGCTCATCGGGTATACCTTTCGTGTTACAGGACCTCGAACAGCCCGGCCGCGCCCTGACCGCCGCCGACACACATCGTGACGACGACATACTGCACGCCGCGGCGCTTGCCCTCGATCAGCGCGTGGCCGACGCAGCGCGCGCCGGTCATGCCGAACGGGTGGCCGATCGACACCGACCCGCCGTTGACGTTGAGCCGGTCGTTCGGGATGCCAAGCTTGTCGCGGCAGTAGATCACCTGCACCGCGAACGCCTCGTTCAATTCCCACAGGCCGATGTCGTCGATCTTGAGGTCGAACCGGTCGAGCAGCTTGGGGATCGCGAACACCGGGCCGATGCCCATCTCGTCGGGCTTGGTGCCGGCAACCGCCATGCCGACGTAGCGGCCCATCGGAGTGAGCCCGCGCGCCTTGGCGACTTCGGCTTCCATCAGCACCGATGCGGCAGAGCCGTCGGCGAGCTGGCTCGCATTACCGGCGGTGATGGTGTGGCCTTCGCCCATCACCGGCTTGAGGCTGGCAAGCCCTTCCAGCGTGGTGTCGGGGCGGTTGCAGTCATCCATCGAGATGGTGACTTCCTTCTGCGTGACCTCGCCGGTTTCCTTGTTGGTCACGTTCATCGTGGCGGTGACGGGGATGATCTCGTCGTCCAGCTTGCCCGCGGCCTGCGCGGCAGCGGTGCGCTTCTGCGATTCGAGCGAATACTCGTCCTGCGCCTCGCGGCTGATGTTGTACCGCTTGGCGACCACCTCGGCCGTCTGGATCATCGGCATGTAGATGTCCGGGTGCAGCTTCAGCAGCGCCTCGCTGGGAATGACCCCGCCGGCATTCGCGCGCATGCCCGAAATCGATTCGAGCCCGCCGGCGACGCAAATGTCCATCCGGTCGACGATGATCTGCTTGGCCGCGGTGGCGATGCTCATCAGCCCGCTCGAGCACTGCCGGTCGATCGACATGCCCGGCACCGAGTCCGGGAAACCTGCCATCAGGGCGATCTGCCGGCCGACGTTCATGCCCTGCATGCCCGTCTGACTGGCTGCGCCCATGATGCAATCGTCGATCTCGGCGCCCTTCAGCCCCGCGCGCTCCGCGGCCGCCTTCACCGAAAATGCGCCCAGTTCGACCGCGTGAGTTGCGTTGAACGCACCGCGGCCCGCCTTGGCGAGCGGGGTGCGGGCGGTGGAGACGATGACTGCGTCACGTGACATGGCTGGTTTCCTGGCATTCGCGAGCGGGCTTC
>JBQCFR010000018.1:0-4379 GCA_051958885.1 Tsuneonella sp. | reverse complement strand
GGAGGAGCCCGCGGTGGTGACGCTCGACCTCGGCCTGCCGCCCGAGCCCGACGGCACCCGCGAGGGCTTTGCGGTGCTCGACGCGATCATGGCGCTGAAGCCCGACACAAAGGTCATTGTCGCCTCGGGCCACGGTGCGCGCGAGAGCGCGCTACAGGCGATCGAACGCGGCGCCTACGACTTCTACCAGAAGCCGGTCGACATCGACGCGCTCGGGCTGATCGTGCGGCGCGCGTTCAACTTGCACGAGATCGAGCAGGAGAACCGCAGGCTCGCGGCCAAAGTCGGTGAGGACCAGCGCGTGCTTGGGCGGATGATCACCGCCGCGCCGGAGATGGCCAAGGTCGCGCGCACGATCGAGCGCGTGGCGAACACCGGCGTCTCCGTCATGCTGCTCGGCGCGAGCGGCACCGGCAAGGAGCTGCTGGCGAAGGGCCTCCACGACGCGAGCGACCGCAAGGCCGGGGCGTTCGTCGCGATTAACTGCGCAGCCATCCCCGAGAACCTGCTCGAAAGCGAGCTGTTCGGGCACGAGAAGGGCGCCTTTACCGGCGCGGTCAGGACCACCGAGGGCAAGATCGAGCTGGCGCACGGCGGCACGCTGTTCCTCGACGAAGTGGGCGACATCCCGCTGCCGCTGCAGGTCAAGCTGCTGCGCTTCCTGCAGGAGCGGCAGATCGAACGGGTCGGCGGGCGCAAGGCGATCGACGTCGATACCCGCATCGTCTGCGCGACGCACCAGGACCTCGAGACGATGATCGCCGACGGCCGCTTCCGCGAGGACCTGTTCTATCGCCTGGCCGAGATCGTGGTGAAGATTCCCACTCTCGCCGAACGGCCGGGCGATGCGACGCTGCTTGCCAAGCACTTCCTCACCCGCTTCGCCGCCGAGATGAACCCGCAGGTCAAGGGCTTCGCGCCCGACGCACTGGCGGCGATCGATGGCTGGGGCTGGCCGGGCAACGTGCGCGAGCTGGAGAACCGGGTGAAGCGCGCGGTAATCATGGCTGACAGCCGGTTGATCGGCGCCGAAGACCTCGATCTCGAAGGCGAGGGCGAGGAAGAGCAGGCGCAGGTGCTCAACCTCAAGAGCGCGCGCGAGAAGGCGGACCGCACGGTGATCCGCCACGCGCTCGCGCGCAGCGAAGGCAACATTTCGAGCACTGCGAAGATGCTCGGGATCAGCCGGCCGACACTGTACGACCTGCTCAAGCAGTATGACCTTCACGCGTAAGCTGTGCCTGGCAGGATTGCTGCTGCTGTGCGCGTGCGGTGACACGGCCGCCGACGCGCCGCCGCTCGAACGCGCGCGCATTGCGCTGGCGCGCGGCGAATGTATAGCCGCCGAAGCCGCGCTGCGCGAATTGGCCGCGCGAGGCGGCTCGCGGCAGGACCTCGCCGCCTACTTCGCGCAGGCCGAACTGCTCCAGGGCAATACCGCCGATTCGCGCGGGTGGCTGGCGCAAGGTGACTTCGCGCCCGATACCGCCGCGCTGGGCTTCCGCATGCGCGGCCGGCTGGCGATTGCCGACGGCGACCTTGCCGGTGCCGGCCGTGCGTTCGACCGCGCGCTGAAGGCCAACCCTCGCGATCCGGCCTTGTGGGTCGACATCGCGCGGCTGCGCTACCGCGGCGGCGAGCAGGAGCAGGCCGTCGCCGCCGCGCGCAAGGCGCTCGCGCTCGCCCCCCGCGACCCTCAGGCGCTGCTGCTCCGCGCGCAGTTGGTGCGCGACAGCCGCGGGTCCGCCTCCGCGCTGCCACTGTTCGAGAGTGCGCTCGCGACGGCTCCTGACGACACGCAGCTGCTAGGGGCCTATGCAGCCACCCTCGGTGACGCGGGCCGAGCAGCCGACAGCCTCAAGGCGGTCCGCCGGCTGGCAAAAATCGATCCCGGCAACCCGCGCATCCTGCTCCTGCAGTCGGTGATCGCCGCGCGGGCGGGTAACTACGACCTGGCGCGCAGCCTTCTCTTGCGCGGCGGCGATGCTTATCGCGACATGCCGGCGGCCATCCTGCTGTCGGGCGTGATCGACCTTGAGAGTGGCAATTACGCAAGCGCCGCCCAGACGCTCGATCGGCTGTCGCGGATGCAGCCCGATAACCGCCGGGTGCGCGCGCTGCTCGCCCGCGCGCTGGCGCTGGGAGGTAACGATATCGAATTGGTCCACCGCTTCGACGGTGCGGCGGCCACTCCGTATCTCGCGGCGCTGGTCGGCCGCGCGCACGAAGCGCTTGGCGAGCGCGGCAAGGCCGCTCCGTACCTTGACCAAGCGGCGCGGCCGCTGTCCGGCGCGCCGTCGGTGCTGGTCGCCGCCACTCCGCTCGGCGTCGCGCAGTCGCGGGGCACGGCACAGGGGGCGGATGCGCTGGCGCTGGTGCGCGGGCTGATCGCCGCGCATCACCCGGGGGCGGCGCGCGCGCGAGCGAACGAGTTCCTCCGCCGCTATCCCGGGTCGGCCGACGCGATGGGGCTGGCGGGCGATGCCGCGCTGTCCGCTGGCGATGCACGAAGCGCGCTACGGCTCTATGCCCGCGCGGCAGAGATCCGGCGGCCGTGGCCGCTCGCGCGCCGGATGGCGGCCGCCCATATGCAGCTAGGGGACTTCCCGGGCGCCGAGCGCGTATTGCGCGAATACCTGGCGGGAGACCCGACCAATGCCGAGGCGGCGGCGCTGCTCGGACGTGCCGCCTTCCTGCGCGGCGACTTCGCGCGCGCAGCCATGCTGATCGACCATGCGATGGCGAAGGGAAGCGGCAGAGACCCGGTGCTCCATGCGCTGCGCAGCGAAGTCGCCCTGCGGCTGGGTGACGGCGGCGCGGCGCGGGCGCAGGCGCTGCGTGCAAGCACGCTCCAGCCGGCGAACCCGGCGGCGGTTCACATGCTGGCGCTTACCCGGAACGCCGGGGCGCTGGCGCAGCGCTAGCCGCTCTCGACAAGCCGCCCGGGCGTAGGCACAGGCGCGGCGATGCTGCGGCGCCTGCTGGGACAGATCGACCTGATGGTGCGCCTGCTGGTGCTCGCGATCGTGCTTGCCAGCGTCGCGCCGGCCAGCGGCGAGGCGCGGGTCTACGCGCAGTGGGTGTCGGACGCCGCGGTGTTCCTGCTGTTCTTGCTCAACGGAATGCGGCTGCCACGCGCCGAAGTGCTGCGCGGTATCGGGCATTGGCGGCTGCTGGTACCGCTGACGCTATGGTGCTTCGTGGTGATGGCGCTGGCGGGCAAGGCGCTGATGCTGGCGAGCGGCAGCGTACTCCCGCCGCTGGTGGCGCTGGGCTTCCTGTACCTCGGCGCGCTGCCCTCGACGGTGCAGTCGGCCGCTGCCTACAGCTCGCTCGCCGGAGGTAATGTCGCGAGCTCGGTGGTCGCCGCGGCATTGCTCAACGTTCTGGGGGTGTTCGTGACCGTCCCGGTGCTGGCGCTGCTCGGCGGCGGAGCGCACGCGTCACTGGGAGTGGACGGGCTGACCAAGGTCGCGCTGATCCTCCTCCTGCCGTTCGCGCTCGGCCAGCTTCTGCAGACCCGCGTGCGCGGGTGGATCACCGAGAACCGCGAGCTGGTGACGTGGGCGGACCGGTTGTCGATTGCGATTCCGGTCTACGTCGCGTTCTCCGGCGCGGTGGTGCAGGGACTGTGGACCAAGATCGGCGGATGGGAATGGGCGCTGCTCCTAGCGCTGGTGATCGCCTTTCTAGCGTTCGCATTCGCGGGCGCCTGGACCGCAGCGGGGCTCCTCAAGCTCGAGCGCGGAGATCGCATCGCGTTCTTGTTCGCCGGCGCGCACAAATCCGTGGCGATGGGCGCGCCGCTCGCGGCGGTGCTGTTTCCGCCGGCGATCGCCGGCATCGTATTGCTGCCGCTGCTGGCTTACCACTTGCTGCAGCTCGTCGCCTCGGCGCCGATCGCCAACCGGCTCGCTAGGCCGTAGCCGCCTCCCGCCGATTGGCGCGGACCGACCACCACAGCGAGATGCCGATCAGCGCCGCGCCGATCAGCCCCGTGACGCTCTCCGGAATGTCGAAGCGGGCCGACAGCAGCATGATCGCCGAGAGCGCGATAATCGCCCAGAACGCGCCGTGTTCGAGATAGCGATACTCGGACAGGGTCCCACGGCGCACCAGCAGCAAGGTCATCGAGCGGACGAACATCGCCCCGATCGAGAGGCCGAGCGCGATGATCACCATGTTGTTCGACAGCGCGAAGGCGCCGATCACCGCGTCGAAGCTGAACGAGGCGTCGAGCACGTTGAGGTAGAGGAAGCCGCCCAGCCCAGCATGGATCGCCGCACCCGAAAGCTTCGCGCGCTCTTCGCGCTTCTGCATGACTTCGCCCAGCGCGTGGACCGCGATGAAGGCGACGATCCCGAACAGCCCGGCGATCA
>JBQCFR010000017.1:0-2160 GCA_051958885.1 Tsuneonella sp. | reverse complement strand
GCTGCGCGACGAGACCGAGGAAGACCCGGCCGAGATCGAGGCCAGCAAGTACGATCTCGCTTACATCAAGCTCGACGGCAACATCGGCTGCATGGTCAACGGCGCGGGCCTGGCGATGGCGACGATGGACATCATCAAGCTGAACGGCGCGTTTCCCGCCAACTTCCTCGACGTCGGCGGCGGCGCTTCGAAGGAGAAGGTCACCGCGGCGTTCAAGATCATCCTCAAGGACCCGGCGGTCGAGGGCATTCTCGTCAAGATCTTCGGCGGGATCATGAAGTGCGACATCATCGCCGAGGGCATCGTCGCCGCGGCGAAGGACGTGAACCTGCAGGTGCCGCTGGTCGTGCGGCTCGAAGGCACCAACGTGGACAAGGGCAAGGCGATCCTCGCCAACTCGGGTCTGCCGATTGTCGCCGCTGACGACCTGGGTGACGCGGCGCGCAAGATCGTGGCGGAAGTCAAGCAGGCGGCGTGAGTCGTCGGTGGCTGCGTTAATCGGGTTGTGCTAGGCAGAGGTCATGACCGAGAACGTCGAGAACCTTGTTTTGGAGCACCTGAAGCGCTTCCAGGCGGTGATGGAAACGATGGCGCATGACCTGCGCGAGGTGAAAACCCGCCAGAGCGAGATGCACGCCGCGATTCTGGGACTCCGGCGCGATCAGGTGAACGACGCCGAGGCATCGGCGCATCTGCAGACCCAGTTCGATTGGCTGCGTGATCGCCTCGATCGCATCGAGCGCCGCCTCGAACTGACAAATTGAGGTTGACGCTTACGTAAACTCGGTTAGGCGCGCCCGGTGGATTCCTCGCGGAAAGGTTATCAGAAATGAAGATCCTCGTCCCCGTCAAGCGGGTGATCGATTACAACGTGAAGCCGCGGGTTAAAGCCGACGGCACCGGGGTCGATCTCGCCAACGTCAAGATGAGCATGAACCCGTTCGACGAGATCGCCGTCGAGGAAGCGCTGCGCCTGAAGGAAAAGGGCGTCGCGACCGAGGTCGTCGCGGTGTCGATCGGGCCCGCCAAGGCGACCGAGACGCTGCGCACCGCGCTGGCGATGGGCGCCGACCGCGCGATCCTGGTGCAGACCGATGACGAGGTCGAGCCGCTCGCCGTTGCCAAGATTTTGAAGGCGATCGCGGATGCCGAGCAGCCGGGGCTGGTGATCCTCGGCAAGCAGGCGATCGACGACGATTCGAACCAGACCGGCCAGATGCTCGCCGCGCTGATGGGCCGTCCGCAGGGTACGTTCGCGAACGAAGTCACCGTCGAGGGCGACAGCGTGACCGTGAAGCGCGAGATCGACGGCGGGCTCGAGACGGTCAAGCTGGCGATGCCCGCGGTGGTGACCACCGACCTGCGGCTCAATGAACCGCGTTATGCGTCGCTGCCCAACATCATGAAGGCCAAGTCCAAGCCGCTCGAGACCAAGAGCCCGGCCGACTACGGCGTCGACACCGCGCCGCGGCTCAAGACCACCAAGGTTTCCGAGCCGCCGGTCCGCCAGGCGGGCGTGAAGGTCGCCGATGTCGACGAGCTGGTCGCCAAGATCAAGGCGCTCGGCATCGCCTGAGCACGTTCCCTTTTGAGGATTGATGAGATGAAGACTCTCGTTCTGGTCGAACACGACAACGCCTCGGTGAAGGACGCGACGCTGTCGACCGTCACCGCCGCCGGCAAGCTCGGCGAAGTGCACCTGCTGGTCGCCGGTAAGGGCTGCGCGGGCGTGGCGGACGCGGCCGCGAAGATCGCCGGTGTCGGCAAGGTCCACCTCGCCGACGATGCCGCTTACGAGCACCAGTTGCCCGAGAATGTCGCGCCGCTGATCGCTTCGCTGATGGCCGATCACGACGCGTTCCTCGCGCCGGCGACCACCAACGGCAAGAACATCGCCCCGCGGGTGGCCGCGCTGCTCGACGTGATGCAGATCTCCGAGATCATCAGGATCGAGGGCGACAAGACCTTCCAGCGGCCGATCTACGCCGGCAATGCCATTGCCACGGTCGAATCGAGCGATCCCAAGCTGGTCATCACCGTGCGCGGCACCGCGTTCGACAAGGCTGCGACCGAAGGTGGCTCGGCCAGCGTCGAGGCGGTTTCGGGCGCAGGCGACGCGGGGCTCTCGACCTTCGAGGGCAGCGAGCTCGCCAAGAGCGA
>JBQCFR010000016.1:0-3861 GCA_051958885.1 Tsuneonella sp. | reverse complement strand
TAAGCGCGCGACTTGGGCACGTTGTCGAGCCGCAGCAGCGTGGTGTAGATCGGGTCCTGGAAATAGACCGCGAGCTGCTTGTCCTTGTAATCGTAGTAGAACGCCGCGGCGTTCACGTTGAAGCGGCGGTCGGCGAGGGTCAGCTTGGTGCCGACTTCGTAGGCGGTGAGCTGCTCCTGGCGCGCCGGCGCATCCTGAGTCGAGATGTTGGCGGCATTCACCGGCGTAGAGCCAGACTTGTAGCCGCGCGAGACCGAGGCATAGAGCAGCGTCGCCTGGTTCGGCTCCAACGTCAGCGCGCCGCGCCAGGCGACGTTGTCTTCCTTCAGCTTGGACTTGACGGGTCCGAACGTCAGCGTCGCCGGGTCGAACGTGTTGCACTGGTTCTCGCTGATCGGCGGCACGATCGCGCCGTAAGTCGCGAAGAAGAAGAACCGGTTGAACAGGTTGACGTTGGGCAGCATCGAGCCGTTGATGTCGCGCGAGCAGCCTTCGAAGTCCTGGCTGTCGACCGTGTAGCGGATGCCGGTGGTGAGCTTGAACGTGGGAGTGAGCTTCCAGTCGGCGCTGGCGAACACGCTCTTGGTTTCGACATCGAACGTGGCGGTGTCGCGGTAGGTGCGGAACGAGGTCAGCACGTCCGCGACCGAGTAGCCGAAGGAGTTGAACAGGTCGAAGATGCTTGCCCCGCCGAGCGCCGCCTGCGGCGCGAGGATGAGCCCGCGCACCGCGCCGACGTTGGCGTTCTGTCCGAGCAGCGTCTGGTTGGTGTCGAGCACCTTGTCGTTGGCGTAGTATCCGCCGACGACCCATTCAGCGGGGCCGGTGTTGCCCTGGAAGCGCAGCTCCTGCGACAGCGAGGAGATATGCCCCTCGGCGTGCTGGCTGAGGATTTCGTAGGGTGCGCCGCTCCAGTCGTACGTCGCGTCGCGCTTCACGTGGTTGTAACCGGTAAGCGAGATGAAGCTCACATTGGGCAGGAAGTCGAACTGCAGCAGCCCGCGCAGGCCGTAGAAGCTGCTGTCCTCCTGGTTCGGACGGTCGATCCCCGCGCCGCGGCCGATATCGAGCGCGCGGGCGCTTTCGTCCTGCCAGTCCGCCGTCGTGCTGGTCCAGCCATCCTTGTGCGCGGCGACGTACTGGGCGAGGCCCGGCGTGTTGAACAGGCTGAACAGCGTGCCGTTCGCCGGATCGGTGTTGGGCGTGAAGCCGATCGCCTGCGCGGCGAGCGTGTCGGACTTGTTGATCCAGAAGTTGCCGCCGACCTCGATCTTCATGTCGGGGATCGGATTGGCGGTGACGGTCAGCCGCCCGCCGTAGCGGTGGACTTCGCCCAGCGTGGCGTCGCGGGTGACCGAGTGCTGCCAGCCGTCCCAGCTATCCTCGGTTCGCCACGCCACGCGCGCCGCAATCGTCTCGCCGAGCGGCACGTTGAGGTGCCCTTCGGTATTGAGCGTCTCCTCGCTGCCGACATCCACCGCGATCGCGCCGCCGAACTCGCCCATCTGCGGCTTGGCGGTGATGAAATTCACGAGCCCGGCGGTGGTGTTGCGCCCGTAGAGCGTTCCTTGCGGACCTTTCAGCACCTCGACCCGCTCCAGATCGTAGATCGGCCCGCTGTTCATGAACGGATAGGCGAGCGCCACTTCGTCCTGGTAAGTGCCGACGGTCGAGGTCGCGGAGAGGTTGATCGTGTTGAAGCCGATTCCGCGCAGCGTGTAGATCGGAATGCCCTGGTAGCCGCGCGAGACATTGAGGCTGGGGACGACCGCCTGGAGGTCTTCGGTTGAAGTTACGCGCAAGTCGGACAGCTGCTCGCCCGAGAACGCCTGGATTGCGAGGCCGACGTCGTTGATGTTCTCCTGCCGGCGGTTGGCCGTGACGACGATCACGCCGGTGTCGTTCGCGGCTGCACTTCCGGCAGTGGCATCGCTTGGCGCACCGGTGTCCTGCGCCGCCGCGGGCAGCGCGAGGCCGCAGGCGATCGCGGCGCTGCCGATCATCAACATCGGGCGAAGGCGGAACACACGAGTCATCGGTTATTCTCCCCAGAACGACGCCGCTTGCGGGCGTTATCATTCCTGATAGATTATCAGTCCTGATAGACAACGCAAGCGGCGATTGCGTCAGGGCCGCGATGCTGCTTTGCTCACATGTCGGCGAACTCGAAAATGTGGGGCGGTGTGGCGGTCCAGGCAGGCAGGCGAGAGGAGAAGGGCGCGATCCGCGACGCGCTGCTCGACGCCGCGAGCGCGCTGATGCGCGAGCAGGACACGGTCGAGATCGGCATTCTCGAGATCGCCGCGCGCGCGCAGGTCAACCACGGGATGATCCGCTACTACTTCGGCAGCAAGGAAGGCATGCTGCTGGCGCTGCTCGACCGCGACGTCACGCACGCGATCCACCAGCTCGACGCGCTGTTCCGGCTCGACGTCACGCCGACCGAGCGCATGCGCATCCACCTTACCGGCATCGTCGATACTTATTACCGCATCCCCTACCTCAACCGGCTGATCCAGCTCATGGTGCGCGACGCGACGCCCGAGCGGGTGCATCACATCGCCGAAGAACTGCTCAAGCCGATCGCCAGCGCGCAGCAGCGGATCATCGAAGAGGGCATCGCCGCGGGCGAGTTCCGCAAGGTCGATCCCAAGCTGTTCTACTTCAACACGATCGGCGCGGCGGACGGGCTCTATTCGAACCGCTTTACGCTGTCGGCGGTGTTCGGCGGGATTCCGAGCGCCGATGAAGCGCTTCATTCGCGCTATCGCCAACAGACCGTGGCGACCCTGCTCGCGGGATTACTCGCCTAATTATCAGACTTGATAATATGGGCGATTGGGATAGGGGTTGCTGATGGACTTACAGCCCAGTGAGCAGCAGGAGCTTCTCCGCCAGTCGCTCGACGGATACCTCGCGCGCAATCTCCCCTTCGCGGTGCGGCGCGATCAGGATGCCGCGGCGATGCTCGCGTTCTGGGACCAACTGCGCGATGATCTGGGGTTCGCCGGCGCGGGCTTGCCCGAGGCAGTCGGCGGTCTCGGCGGAGACGCGCAGGAGGAGATGATCGTCGCCGCGGCGCTCGGCCGCGCGCTCGCGGTAACGCCCTACATCGACTGTTTCGTGCTCGCGGCGCACTTGCTGATTGGGTTGAATCGGACCGACGAGGCGCGACGGATCGCTCCGGGCGAACTCCTCGCCGTGGTCGCATCGGATGAGCCGCAGACCCGCGGCGTAGTGAGCGCGACAGCGACTCACGCGAGCCCGGTCGATGACGGCTGGCGGCTCGACGGACGCAAGCTCGCGGTGCCGTTCGCCGCGCAGGCCGATCTGCTGCTGGTCCCGGCGCGGATCGGCGAGGACTACGCGGTGTTCGCGCTGGACTCCGCGCGGGCTCAACCGGCGCTGAAGCATTACCGGCTGATCGACGACACTCCCGCGGCCGACCTCCTTCTCGAGGGCTTCGCATTGCCCGAAGCCGCCCTGCTCGCGCGCGGGTCGGCGGTGCTACCGGCGCTAGAGGCCGCTGTCGATCGCGCCACCGCTGCGCTGTGCGGCGAAGCGGCGGGGCTGGCCGAGACGATGGTCGCCGACACGGTCGCCTACGCCAAGGAGCGCAAGCAGTTCGGCCAGGCGCTCGCCAGCTTCCAGGCGCTACAGCACCGGATGGTCGACATGTTCATCGCCAGCGAGGAGGTCTCGGCCGCTGCGCTGCTCGCCGCGCTCAAGGCCGACGATTCCGCAGCGGTCTCGGCCGCCAAGGCGACCGTGGGCGAAGCGCTGCGGCTGATCGCCCAGGAGGCGGTGCAGCTCCACGGCGCGATGGGGTTGACCGAGGAACTCCGCGTCGGCCACTACTTC
>JBQCFR010000015.1:0-2816 GCA_051958885.1 Tsuneonella sp. | reverse complement strand
CCCAACCACGTGCTCCCCACCGGCCGCCGCGCGCGCTTCGCGAGCGGCCTGTCGGTGCTCGACTTCATGAAGCGCACGAGCTTCATCGAGCTCGGCGCCGACGCGCTCGCCCGGATCGGCCCGGCGGCGGCGGCGCTGGCGCGCGCCGAAGGCCTGCCGGCGCACGCGCAGTCGGTCGAACTCAGATTGCCCTGACCGGCCTGCGTCGCCGGCGCTAGGCGCACGCTTCGATGAGCGCCCCCGCCAGCAAGTCCGCGGCAACCTCGCCGCGCGATTGCAGCATGTCCTGGCGAACCTCGATCTCGGCGTAGGCGAGGCCGCGGGGGTACGCGTGAGCCGGCACCGTGTAGTCGGTCGCATCCATCGCGTACGGCTCGTTATCGCCCACGGTGAGCGGCGACGTGCGCAGCAGCGCGAGCAATCGGCGGGCGAAGGCGTCATTGTGTCCGGCGTGCAGGACGCCGATCTCCCACGGCCTGCGCTCACCGTTCAGCACCGGCGTGAAACTGTGCAGCCAGACCAGCACGGTCGTGAGGCCGGCGTCCGCCCGGCGGCCGAGCGCGCGGCCGATCGCCGAGTGATAGGGCTCGAACACCTCCGTCAGCCGGGCGCCGCGCTGCTCTTCCGTGAGGCCGCGGTTTCCCGGGACGCGCGTGCCGTCGCTCTCGCCCAGGATCGAGTCGGGATGGCCGGGCGCGCGGTTGCAGTCGACCACCAGCCGTGAATAGGCCTGCCAAAGGAAGGGTGCGCCGAGCCGCTCCGCCAGCGAGCGCCCCAGCGTCTCGACCCCGATGTCGAGCGCGATGTGGCGTGTCCGCTCCGCTGGCGCGAGACCGAGATCGCCGAGCGCAGCCGGGATTGCGGCCCCGGCGTGGTCGCCCACCAGCAGGAACGGGCTGACGGAAAGGATTTCGCCGACCTGCTGGACCGGATCGGGGTCTGGGGGGTTGAGGAGCTTGAGCCGGGGCACCGCGCCCTCCTTGCAGCTTTACGCCCGCCGGGCCACCCCGCCAGGACAGCCATGCCGAGACGTTCGCCTTCCTACACCCGCAGAGCCTTCGGACCTCCGCCGTGCTGATCCGCGCCGGCTTCGACATCGCGTTCGAGACCGAGGCGGAGGTGCCGATGCTCGCGCTGCTGAGCGTCAGGCCCGAACGGCAGGGCGACTTGCAAACGCCCGAGGTGCTGCGCACCGTCCCCGAGGTCCCGCTGCGCGCCTTCCGCGACCCGTTCGGCAACCTGTGCACCCGGTTCACCGCCCCCGCCGGCGGGATCGCGCTCTCGAGCGACTTCGTCATCGCCGATTGCGGTGCGCCCGATGCGCTCGCGCCCGAGGCGGTCCAGCACCCGATCGAAGAGCTGCCTGACGAGGTCCTGCTCTACCTGATGAGCTCGCGCTACTGCGAAGTCAGCCAGCTCGGCGACGAGGCCTGGGCGATCGTCGGCGGCGCCCGAGGTGGGTGGGCGCGCGTGCAGGCGCTGGTCGACGCGGTGCACGAGCGGATCCGCTTCGATTACATGAAGGCCAGCACCGAACGCACCGCCCGCTCGGCTTACGACGAGCGCTTCGGCGTCTGCCGCGACTTCGCGCACCTCGCGATCACGCTCTGCCGCGCGATCAACATCCCGGCGCGCTATTGCACCGGCTACCTGGGGGACATCGGCATCGATCCGATAGACGCGCCGATGGATTTCTCCGCCTGGTTCGAGGCATACCTCGGCGGCCGCTGGTACACCTTCGATGCGCGCCACAACCGGCCGCGGATCGGCCGCGTGGTGATGGCGCGAGGACGCGATGCGACCGACACCGCGATCACCACCGCATTCGGCTCCGCGCGCCTCGCCCGTTTCCGCGTGCACACCGACGAAGTTGCCTCGACGGACATGGCCGAGCCTCCAGCAGAGACAGCACTGGAGCAGTCCGCCGCATAATCCGCGCATGGCAGGGATGGTGCCCGGGGGCGGATTCGAACCACCGACACTGCGATTTTCAGTCGCATGCTCTACCAACTGAGCTACCCGGGCAGGCCACTTGCGCGCCGGGCGGGAAGGCTCCGGGGCGGTTGGAGTGCGCGCCTATGGCCAAGCGGCGGCGGCTTGGCAAGAGGGTTTGGCGGGCGCTTCAGTCCTCTCCGCGGGCGAGCTCGGCGGCCATCTCCTCGGGGCTCGCCGGGCGGCCGGGCACCGCGTAGCCGTCGCCGAACCACTGCGCCAGATCGCGGTCGCGGCAGCGGCTCGAACAGAACGGCGCGAACGCTTCGCTGCGCGGCTTGCGGCAAATCGGGCACGGCCGGGTCTTGGTCATCGCGGCACCACCTGGGCATGGCCCGCGCCGAGCGCAAGAGCCGGATCGCTCGCCAAGCGGACCTCGCGCCCCGTCCGGCGGGCGAGCTCGTCGAGCCACTCGGGCGCGATCGCGGCGGCAATCGCCGGATGGACGCTCAGCAGGGTCGCGCCGGATCCTTCGAGCGCTTCGGCGCGGCGGAGCAGCATGCGGGCAGCGGCCGCGGCCCGCGCGCTCGCCATCCGGTGCAGCAGCGAGGGGCCTTCGAGCCGGGCGACGATCTGGACGAAGCCGAACCCGTTCATCGCGGTGCGCTCGTGCGGCCACGCGGCGAGCGCGGCACCGAGCGCCTCGTCGACCTGGCGGCGGCCGCGCTTGTCTTCGATGGTCGGGAAATCGATGCCGATCGAACCGCCGAGGTCGAACACCTCGAGCGCGCGCGAGAGCGCCTGTACGGCGGCATGCGCGAGCTCCCGCGGGGCCAAGTCGCCGTCAACGTCGATCAGGGTCATCGCCGGGGTCACCGAGAACA
>JBQCFR010000014.1:0-16325 GCA_051958885.1 Tsuneonella sp. | reverse complement strand
TGCTGATGCTGGTCGCCGCCGATCCGCTGGCGAAGTTCATCGAGAAGAACCCGACGCTCGTCATGCTCGCGCTGGCTTTCCTGGTGATGATCGGGCTGGTGCTGATCGCCGACGCGTTCGGGTTTCATGTGCCCAAGGGCTACATCTACGTCGCGATGGGGTTCTCGGTCGCGGTCGAGATGCTCAACATGGCCAGCCGCAACCGCCGCCGCGCCGCCAGAGGAGACCGGACATGAGCCAGTTCCGCCGCCTCAGCGAGACGATGCTCGCCAGCCCCCAGATCACCGTGGACGATGTCGCCGAAGCCAAGGCACAAGGCGTCACGCTGATCGTCAACAACCGGCCCGAAGGCGAATCCGCCGATCAAACCCCCGGCGCGGAGATCGAGGCGGCAGCGCGGGGGGCGGGGATGGCCTATCTGGAGATACCGATCGGCCATTCGGGCTTCAGCCAGCCGCAAGTCGAGGCGCTCGCGCAGGCGCTCGCCGCCGCGGACGGGCAGGTGCTCGGCTACTGCCGCTCGGGCACCCGCTCGACACTGCTGTGGGCGCTCGCCCAGGCGAGCGCGGGCGAGGATCCCGATAGGATCGCCGAAGCCGCCGCGCGCGCCGGATACGATGTTGCGCCCGTGCGCCCGGCGATGGACATGCTCGCCCAGCGGCAATGACGCGGCAATAACGCGGCAATGAACGGGCAGCTGCTCCAGTTCGGCGGCTCGCTACTGGCGATCCTCGCGCTCGCCTGGACCGCCTCGCGGCTGCGGCTCGGCGGCGACACCCGCATCCGCGACGCCCGCCACGCGCGCGAGCTGGCGGACGAGGCGATCTGCGGGTTCGACGCCCAGGACCTCGCTATCGATCGCGCGGGCTACGGCGCGCTGCTGCGCGACACCAGCGGCCGGGTGCTGCTGCTGCGCCGCCACGGCGCGCACTTTGCCGCGCGCCTGCTCGATTCGCACACGCATTCGCGGCTCGACCGCAATTTCCTGACCGTCGCCACGACCGACAAGCGGTTCGGCGGGGTTACGCTCGATCTCGGCGATCAGGCGCAACATTGGGCAGCGAGCCTCAGGCGCCTATAAGGCGAATCGCGATGCCCGATTTCAACCCAGTCGATTACGCCGTGCCCGGCTTCGTCCTGCTCGTCCTGATCGAGATGCTGTGGGCGTGGAAGCTGCGGCGCGAGGCTTACGAGCCGAAGGATACGCTCACCAGCCTGGCCTTCGGACTCGGCAGCACCGTCGCGGGCGTGCTCACCGGCGGGCTGTTGCTAGCCGCGATGATGTGGGCCTGGCAGTTCCGCCTGTTGGATATCGGCTGGGCGTGGTGGGCATGACCGCTGTGCTTCGCGCTCGACGATCTGACCTACTACTGGGTCCACCGCGCCGGGCACCGCGTGCGCTGGTTCTGGGCCAGCCACGTTAACCACCATTCGAGCCAGCACTACAACCTCTCCACCGCGCTGCGGCAGACCTGGACCGGGTTCTTCACGCTCGGCTTCGTGTTCAAGCTGCCGATGGTGCTGCTGGGCTTCCATCCGGCGATGATCGCGATCTGCGGCGGCTTCAACCTGATCTATCAGTTCTGGATCCATACCGAGGCGATCCACCGCATGCCGCGCTGGTTCGAGGCGGTGATGAACACACCGAGCCATCACCGCGTCCACCACGCCACCAACCCGCGCTATCTCGACCGCAACTACGCCGGCGTGTTCATCGTGTGGGACCGGCTGCTGGGCACCTTCGAGCCCGAGCGGGACGACGAACGCATCCGCTACGGCATCGTCAAGCAACTCGGCAGCTTCAACCTGCTGTGGAGCGTGTTCCACGAATGGATCGGCATCGCGCACGACGTCTGGCGGGCGCCGTGGCGGCACAAGCTGGCCTACGCCTGGCGCGAGCCTGGCTGGAGCCACGACGGCAGCCGCGAAACCAGCGACATGCTGCGCGAACGCTGGCGCGCGCGGCGATCGGTTTCACCCGAAAACCCGATTGCGGAGCCGCGCGAGGCTGCCTAACCTTCCGTTGAGAAGGAGAGGTCATGCCCGATACCTGGGACGAATTCGACATCATCGTGATTGGCGGCGGCAGCGCCGGGAGCGCGGTCGCCGGGCGCCTGGCGCAGGCCGGGCGGAGCGTCTGCCTGCTCGAGGCCGGCGGGCGCAACAACGGGGTGCGCGTGCGCACGCCGGGGTTCATGCCGTTCATCCCCAAGGGCTCGAACTACCGCTACGAGACGGTGCCGCAGCAGGGGCTGAACGGACGCACCGGCTACCAGCCGCGCGGGCGCGGGCTCGGCGGCTCGTCGGCGATCAACGCGATGATCTACATCCGCGGCAACGCCTGGGACTACGACAACTGGGCCGGCGCGCTCGGCTGCGCCGGGTGGAGCTACGAGGACGTGCTCCCGTACTTCAAGCGCGCGGAGCACAACGTGCGCGGCGGCGACGGGTATCACGGCGCGAGCGGGCCGCTATGGGTCTCCGACCAGCTCTGGCCCAACCCCACCAGCCGCGCATTCGTGCAGAGCGCCGCCGCGCTCCAGCTCGCCGAAAACCGCGACTTCAACGGCGCGCGGCAGGAGGGTTTCGGGCTGTACCAGGTCACTCAGAAGCAGGGCGAACGCTGGTCCGCCGCGCGCGCCTACGTCGAACCGCTGCGCAAAAGCCGCAACCTCGACGTGCGCATCGGCGTCACCGTCGAGAAGATCGAGATCGCGGACGGCCGCGCGACGGGCGTGACTTACGCCGCGGGCAGTCGCCGGCGCACCGTCACCGCGCGCGGCGGCGTGGTGCTGAGCGCGGGCGCGTTCAACAGTCCACAGATCCTGATGCTGTCCGGCCTTGGCCCCGCCGCGCACTTGCGCGAACACGGGATCGAGGTGGTCGCCGATCGCAGCGAAGTGGGCGGAAACCTGCAGGACCACATCGACTACGTGTCCGGCTGGGAGACCGACAGCGACGAGCCGTTCGGCTCGAGCCTCAAGGGCAACCTGCGCATGGCCGCCGCCGTCCTCGAGCATCGCCGCAAGCGCACCGGGGTGATGACAACCCCGTTCGCCGAGGCCGGCGGATTCTGGAAGGTCATGCCCGACGCGCCCGCGCCCGACGTGCAGTGGCACTTCGTCCCCGCGGTGCTCGAGGATCACGGGCGCACTCAGGTGAAGGGCCACGGTTTCTCGCTGCACGCGTGCGTCCTGCGCCCCGAGAGCCGCGGGACGGTGCGCCTTGCCAGCGGCGCGGCGGCCGACGCGCCGCTGATCGACCCCGCCTTCCTCACCGACGAGCGCGACATCGCTACCTTGCGCGAAGGCGTGCGGCTGTCGCACAGGATCGTCGAGGCGCCGCCGCTATCGGGTTACGAGCCGCGCGATCGCCATGCGGTGAACTTGGCCGACGACGCCGCGCTCGACGAACTCATCCGCAGCCGCGCGGACACCGTCTACCACCCGGTCGGCACCTGCCGCATGGGACCCGACGATGCGGCGGTGGTCGATCCCACGCTCAAGGGGCGCGGTATCGACGGCCTGTGGATCGCCGACGCCTCGGTCATGCCCAAGATCGTCAGCGGCAACACCAACGCGCCGAGCATCATGATCGGCGAACGCTGCGCCGACTTCGTGCAAGCCGCGCTCGCCGCCTGACACGCGCTGGAAAAGCGGGCCGGAAGCGGCTGGCTTCCGGCCCGTCGAGGCGCGTTCGCAGGAGGAACCTCGTTGATTAGTTGTAAGCGCGCTCGCCGTGCTCGCCCAGGTCGAGCCCTTCGCGCTCGACGTCGGACGACACCCTGAGCCCGGTCACCGCCTTGGCGGCGAAGATCGCGATCACAGTGCCCACCGCCGCGATGGCGATGGTCGCGCCGACCGTGAAAATCTGCACGCCGAGTTGATGCGCCATCGACACCGAGCCGTCGCCGGGTCCGCCGAATATCGGCTGGTACACGATCCCGGTGCCGATCGCGCCGACCATCCCGCCGACGCCGTGGATACCGAACGTGTCGAGCGCGTCGTCGTAGCCGAGCGCCGGCTTGAGCTTGGACACCGCGAAGTAGCAGATCACCGAAGCGACCGCGCCGAGCACGATCGCGCCGAACGGTCCCGCGTTGCCCGCCGCCGGCGTGACCGCCACCAGGCCGGCGACCAGCCCCGAGCAGAACCCGAGCGCCGAGCCCTTGTGGCCCATCACCCGCTCGGTCAGCATCCAGAACATGCCCGCCGAGGCGGTCGCGACGAAGGTGTTGATCATCGCCAGTCCCGCCGATCCGTTCGCCTCCAGCGCGCTGCCGGCGTTGAAGCCGAACCAGCCCACCCACAGCAACCCGGTGCCGACGCTGGTGAGCGTCAGGCTGTGCGGCATCATCGCCTCGCGCGGATAACCGATGCGCTTGCCGAGGATCAGGCAGGCGACCAGCGCCGAGACGCCCGAGTTGATGTGCACCACCGTGCCGCCGGCGAAATCGAGCGCGCCGAGCCCGAAGAAATACCCGTTCCCGGCCCACACCATGTGCGCGACGGGAAGATAGACGATGGTCAGCCAGACCAGCGTGAACACCATCACCGCGGAGAACTTGATCCGCTCGACCACCGATCCCAGCACCAGCGCCACGGTGATCGCCGCGAAGGTCATCTGGAAGCAGACGAACACGTATTCGCTGATCACCACGCCCTTGGTGAACGTCGGCGCGGTGCTGGCCGGCGTCACGCCGCGGAGCAGCAGCTTGCCCAGCCCGCCGACGAAGCCGTTCCCGCCGTCGCCGAATGCCATCGTGTAGCCCCACATCACCCACACCAGCATCGCCAGCGCGGCGGCGGCGCCCACCTGGGTCATCACCGACAGCATGTTCTTCGAACGCGCGAGCCCGCCGTAGAACAGCGCAAGCCCCGGCACGATCATCATCAGCACCAGCAGCGTCGAGGTCATCATCCAGGCGTTGTTGCCCGGATCCGGAAGCGGCGCGGCGGCCGCCTTCGCGCCGACGTCCTGCGCCAGCGCCGCGCCTGCGGAAAGCAGCATGGCGCCCATCAAACCCGCGCCGTAAACGAGTCTGCGGATCACCCGGATATCCCCCTCGCGAAGCCGGACGATCGCTCCAGCATTCGCAAGTGCAGCAAGACCCGTGCCAGCTCGGCACTCGTGCCAGATCAGCGACTTGCCGGTTTTGTGCGCACGAGCCGCGGCCCAGACTCCGGGCAGGTGCTTAATTCTTGGGCAGCTCCAGCTGCGCCCAGACGGGCAGGTGGTCCGATGCCTGCGCCGACAGCGCGCTATGGTGGACGCCCTGGCCGCCGCACCTCCACTCGGGCGAGCAGATGATCCGGTCGAGGTGCGCCATCGGCTGCCGGCTGGGGAAGCTCTTGCCCGGCGCGAGGCTGTGCCACCCGCCGTCGAATTCGCGCATCGCGCCGGTCGCCTTGCCCCACTGGTTGAGGTCGCCCATCAGCACAGTGGGCACATGACCGTCGCACTCGTCGTCGAGGTGCTTGAGGATCGCGCGCACCTGCCCGCGCCGGCGCAGGCCCGAGAGGTCGAGATGCATCCCGACGATGCGCAGCCGCTGGCCGGCGATCTCGATGTCCGCGCGCACCGCTCCGCGCGGCTCGAGCGTGGGCAGCGCGAGCGGCCGCGCCTCGATCACCGTGGCCTCTCGGCGCACCAGGATCGCGTTCCCATGCCAGCCGAGGCTCTGTGCGCGGTGCCCGAGCGGGACCGGGCGCCAATGCGTATCGTCGAGCGCGGCGCGCTCGATCACGCTCTCGCGCTGGCCGAAGCGGCGGTCGCACTCCTGCAGCGCGATCACGTCGGCGTCGATCTCGCGCAGGACCGAGACGATCCGGTCGGGATCGCGGCGCCCGTCGGTGCCGACCCCCTTGTGGATGTTGTAGCTGGCGAACTTGAGCTGCACGTGTCCGCTCAACGCAGCTCAGTCGGCGATGGTGCCCGGCTCGCCGGCGATGTAGCGATCGGTCGGGCGGGCGGGCAGTCCGTCGATGCTGGCGATCGCCATGCCGTACTTCGCGGCCCACTGCGACGGATTGGCGCCGGCGTGATACTTGATCAGCGTTTCGCGCTCCTGCCCCAGCGCCATCAACGGCACGCCGTAACCGCAGCTCGTCTGCACGCTGTGGACCGCGATGTCGAAAATCTGCCGCGTGCCCGGGAGCAGCGTGAAGTGCGCGGCGAGCGCGTCCCACTCCGGGTCCGCCGGCAGCACCGGGCGCCCGCGGCCGTAGATGCGCAGGATCAGCGCGGGCTGCTCGAAATTGCAGAACATCAGCGTGATGCGGCCATCCGCGAGCAGATGCGCGTTGGTCTCATTGCCCGAGCCGCCGAGATCGAGATAGGCGACGCGGCCGCGCGCCAGCACGCGGAAGGTGTCGAGCCCCTTGGGACTGAGATTGATCCGCGCGCCCGCGGCCGCGGTGGCGACGAAGAACACCGGCTGCCTCGCGATCATCGCGATGTGCGCGTCGGTCAGCGCGTCGAAGAAGTCGGCCATGGTCTCTGCCTACGCAGCACCCCCCAGCTTGTCACCGCTCAATGGATTTTCCCCGTTGGATCCAGCACCGCGAGATAGCCCGCCAACGCCCGGTCCAGGCTGTAGAATTCGGCGCGCCGGGCGACGTCGGGGGCCGAGGCGGCGGTCAGGGTATCCACCACCGCAGCGGCGAGCGCGTCCGCATCGCCCACCGGCACGAGCTTGCCCCAGCGCCCGCGCTCGAGGATTTCGCCCGGGCCAGTGCGGCAGTCGGTACTTACCACCGGCGTGCCCACCGCCATCGCCTGGATCAGCGCCCCTGGAAGACCTTCGTAACGCGAGGAAAGCACGAAGACCGAGGCTGCCTTCATGTACGGCCAGGGGTTCGCCCGAAAGCCCGGAAGGTCGACGTCGTCGCGCAGCTTCAATTCGTCGACCAAGGCCTCCAGGGCGGACCGATCCGGTCCTTCGCCGAGGATCAACAGCTTCGCCTCCATCCGTCGGCGAACGAGCGCGAACGCGCGCAGCAGGGTCGAGAAATCCTTCTCGCCCGCCAGCCTTCCCGCGGCCATGACGAGCGGCGGCCCGCCCGGCCGGGCGAACGGGTGATCGAGGGGCTCCTCGGCCAGGCGCAGCAGTGCCGGACTGACGATCGGATTGGGAATGAAGACGACGCGCTCGGGGATGATTCCGGGCGCCGCCCTGATCTCGTTCACCATCGCTTCGGAGACCACCACGACGGCGTCCGCCTTACGGTACAGCAAACGGCCAAGCGAGCGGACGAGGCGGCTTTTCAGGCCGAGGGCCGCCTGGGACCCGGTGAAGCTTGACCGTTCACTGGCGACGATCCGCACCGGAACGCGCGCAATCCCGCGCGCCGCCATCGCGATCAGGTTGGCATGCGTCTGGAAGGACAGCAGGGCCAGCGGACGGTGCCGCCTGAGGAAACGCGCAAGGGCGAACAGGCTCGCTGCCACTCGTTTCGCCTTGAGATCGACGATGCGCACGGCGGGATCGACCTGGGTCAGAAACTCGCCTTCGGCCGACGCCAACAGAAGCGTCACCCGAATGCCCCGCTCCGCCAGGCCATTGGCCAACGTGACCATGACTTTTTCTGCACCCCCCGCCCGCAGCGAGGGAGAAAACAGCGCGAGTTCGCGCGAGGCGGACAGGCCTGCATCCGGGCGACAAGAGGGCGTGTTCATGTCGGATTACGGCCAAGCCGAGGCACGCCAAGCATGCTGTTCGATGCCTTCTTCATGGCTGACAGGTGCGGGAAGTCCGCTCGGCGGAGAATGTCCAAAGCGCGGGTACCCTCGATGCTCGTGAGATACAAGCGCACCGTCGGGGGTTTGGCAACCACGCCAAAACCCGAACCCGTTGTTCCACCGGGCAAATCAAATTCATCTTGCAGCGTGAAGCTACTCCCTTAATTAGGGCGTCCCGGCTAATCTCAAGCAGCCGGATGCATCTCACGGAATGGACACATGTGCGGCTTAGCCGGCCTTTGGGCGCCAGATAGGCCGAGCGCTGGCGTCCGCCGGATCGCGACGGCGATGACCGCGCGCATCGCGCATCGCGGCCCCGACGATGCCGGTATCTGGATCGATGAACAGGCGGGACTGGCCCTCGGCCACCGGCGGCTGGCGATCGTTGATCTCAGCCAGGCAGGCCACCAGCCCATGCAGTCGCGTTCGGGGCGCTTCGTAATCTCCTACAACGGCGAGCTGTACAATTCGGCGGAGCTTCGCCGCGAGCTTGAGGCGGCGGGCGTTTCGGCGAATTGGCGCGGTCACTCGGACACCGAAACGCTCGTCGAGGCGATCGATCGCTGGGGAACGACCGGCGCGCTCGAACGCCTGAACGGCATGTTCGCGTTCGCCGTGTGGGACCGCCAGGAACGCAAGCTGATCCTGGCGCGGGACCGACTTGGCGAAAAGCCGCTCTACTACGGTTGGGCGGGGCGGGAATTCGTGTTCGGCTCGGAGCTCAAGGCGCTGACCGTGCACCCGGACTTCGATCGCTCGATCGACAACGGGGCGCTCTCGCTGTTCCTCCGCCACACCTTCGTGCCCTCACCGCTGAGCATCTGGCGAGGCATCTCCAAGTTGCCGCCGGCTCACTACGTCGAGGTTCGCCACGGCGCCACCGAAGTCGGGGAGCCGACGGCGTACTGGCATTTCCGGGACATCGCCGCCCGGGGCATGGCCGACCCGCTGCCGGACACCCCCGAGCTGGTGGATCGGCTCGAAACTCTCCTCAAGGATTCGATCCGCCGAAGGATGGGCTCGGATGTTCCCCTGGGCGCGTTTCTTTCGGGCGGCATCGATTCCTCGACGATAGTCGCGTTGATGCAGGCCCAGTCGGCCAAGCCGGTTGAGACCTTCACGATAGGGTTCGACGAGCGGCCCCACAACGAGGCCGAGCACGCCAAGGCCGTGGCTAACCATCTCGGAACCGAACACACCGAAATGCATGTCCGGCCCAAGGAGGCGCTGGAGGTCATTCCGGCTCTGCCGAAGATTTGGGACGAGCCCTTCGCAGATGCATCGCAGATCCCGACTTACCTGGTTTCGACCCTCGCCCGGCGGCACGTCAAGGTCAGTTTGTCGGGCGACGGCGGCGACGAACTGTTTGCCGGCTATCAGCGGTATGCGGTCGGCGCTAAGTTCGCCAACTGGAACGCCCGGGTCCCTCGATTCCTGCGCAGCCCCATCGCGGCCGGGCTCGGTTCACGGCCGGCCGCCGGGCTCGCCGCCGCGGCCGCCAAGGTCATGCCGGGCGCGGCCCGGCTGAACTTGGCCGACAGGCTGCCGAAGCTCGCCCCCCTGCTGGCCAAGGACGACCCCGCCGATCTCTATCGGCATCTTGTCACCAACCCGTTCGGCTCGGATCGGCTCCTCGCGCAAATGCCCGCGCTCGATGCGGCGCACCGCTCTCCTCCCGTGCATGGCTTTGCCAACTTCAACGCATCGATGATGGCGGCCGACACGCTCGAGTTCCTGCCCGACGACATCCTCGTCAAGGTGGATCGCGCCAGCATGGCGGTCGGGCTCGAATGCCGCGTGCCGTTGCTCGATCACCGCGTGGTCGAGCTGGCCTGGCGCATACCGATGGCGGCCAAGGTTCGCGGCTCTGTCGGCAAACACATCCTGCGCGAGGTGCTGTATCGGTATGTCCCGCGCTCGCTGGTCGAAAGGCCAAAGCAGGGCTTCAGTGTGCCGATCGAAGCATGGCTGAAGGGCCCGCTGCGTGAGTGGGCGGAAAGCCTGCTCGATGAACGGAGCTTGCGCGACGAGGGTCATTTCAATCCGCTCGTCGTGCGGACACTGTGGAGCGAGCATGTCAGCGGCCGCCGGCGCTGGCATAGTTCCCTGTGGGCAATACTCATGTTCCAGGCCTGGCTGGCCGAGCAGCGCGCTGCGGTGCAATCCGACTCTGATGTAGTTCTCGAAGACGTGACGCGCCGCGCTTAGCCCCTCAGCGCTCCTTGGTCGCCGAGAACGCGATCTCGGGGTTCTTCTCGGCCTGGTAGCCCACGTCCCACGCGCTCCTGGCCATGAACACGAGGTCGCCGTCGCGGTCGCGCGCGAGGTTGGCGCGGTTGAAGCTTTCGAACTGGTCCAGCGCCTTGGCCTCGCCCTTCAGCCAGCGCGCGGTGGCGAAGGGCGAGGGCTCGAGCATGGCCGCGACCTTGTACTCGGCCTCGAGGCGGCTGACGAGCACGTCGAGTTGCAGCTGCCCGACCACGCCGACGATCCACTGCCCGCCGATCTCGGGATAGAACACCTGGATCACGCCCTCCTCGCTGAGGTCGTCGAGCGCTTTCCTCAGCTGCTTGGTTTTCGTCGGGTCCTTGAGGATCACCCGCCGCAGGATCTCGGGCGCGAAGTTGGGCAGCCCCGTGAAGCGCACGTCGTTCTTCTCCGACAGCGTGTCGCCCACCCGAAGCGTGCCGTGGTTGGGAATGCCGATGATGTCGCCCGCCTCGGCGGTATCGGCGATCTCGCGGTCCTGCGCGAAGAACAGGATGGGCGAGTGCACCGCGATCGGCTTGCCGAGGCCCGACGGCACCAGCTTCATCCCGCGTTTGAAGGTGCCCGAGACCTGCCGCATGAAGGCGATGCGGTCGCGGTGGTTGGGGTCCATGTTGGCCTGGACCTTGAAGATGAACCCCGTGACCTCGTCGCGCTCCGGGCTGATCTGCTCGTCGCCGGCGGGCTGCGGCCGCGGCGGCGGCGCCCACCGCGCGATCGCGCCGATCAGCTCTTCGACCCCGAAGTTCTTGAGCGCGCTGCCGAAGAACACCGGGGTCAGGTCGCCCGCGCGGTAGGCTTCGAGCTCGAACGCGGGATAGCCCTCGCGCGCCAGCTCGATTTCCTCCCCGAGATCGTCAGGCAGCTCTCCGAGCGGCGCGCGCGTGCCGAGATATTCGCGGCTGCCGCCCTCCGGCACCGCGACGGTGTCGCTGGCGAAGTCGAGCACCCCGGTGAACAGCCCGCCCATCCCCAGCGGCGCGCTTTGCGGGCTGACGTCGAGCGCGAGCGCGTCGGCCACTTCGTCCAATGTCTCGAAGATCGAGCGGCCCTCGCGGTCGACCTTGTTGACGAAGGTGATGATCGGCACGTTGCGCAGCCGGCACACCTCGAACAGCTTGCGCGTCTGCGGCTCGATGCCCTTGGCCGCATCGATCACCATCACCGCCGAATCGACCGCGGTCAGCGTGCGGTAGGTGTCCTCGGAGAAGTCCTCGTGCCCCGGGGTGTCGAGCAGGTTGAAGGTGATTCCCTCCTTCTCGAACGTCATCACGCTGCTGGTGACCGAGATGCCGCGCTGCTGCTCGATCTTCATCCAGTCGCTGCGCGCCCGCCGCGCCGCCCCGCGCGCCTTGACCTCGCCGGCAAGATGGATCGCGCCGCCCTGCAGCAGCAGCTTCTCGGTCAGCGTGGTTTTCCCCGCGTCGGGGTGCGAGATGATCGCGAAAGTACGGCGGTTGGAGGTCATGTCTTCCTGCTAGACTGAAAAGAACCGTTCGTCCTGAGCCGGTCGAAGGGCTCGTTCGAGCGAAGCCGAGAACGATCCACGAGGCGGCCTCGACTTCGCTCGGCGAAGTCCCTCGACTGCGCTCGGGACGAACGGCTGACGGAAGGGGAGGTTAAACTTCGCGCGCCACCCTGAACCCCGCGAAGTCCTGGTTCACCGGCATGATCTCCAGCCGGTTGACGTTCAGGTGCGGCGGCAGCTCGGCGATCCAGCGGATGGTGTTCGCGATGTCCTCGGCGGTCATCGGGTTGACCCCGGCGTAGAGCTTGTCCGAGGCCTCCTGGCTGCCCGTGCGCACGAGCGTGAACTCGGTCTCGACCATGCCCGGCTCGATCGAGGTCACGCGTACGCCGGTGCCGTGCAGGTCCGCGCGTAGCGCCAGCGTGAAGTGATTCGCGAACGCCTTGCTGCCGGCATAGACGTTGCCGCCCGGATAGACGTAGTTGCCCGCGACCGAGCCGATGGTGACGATCGCACCCTTGCGCGCGATCAGCCCCGGCAGCAGCTTCCGGGTGAGCGTCACCATCGCGGTCACGTTGGTGTCGATCATCGTCTGCCAGTTGGTGAGGTCGGCGTCCTGCGCATTCGACAGCCCCTGCGCCAGCCCGGCGTTGTTGACCAGCAGATCGATCTCGCGGAATTCGCCGGGCAGCGCGTGGATCGCAGCGTCCATCGCCTCGCTGTCGCGCACGTCGAAGATCGCGGGGTGGACGACATCGCCGCCGAGCGCGTCGACCAGCGCCGCCAGCCTCTCGGCGCGGCGCCCGGTGGCCACGCAGCGCCAGCCCGCGCTCACCAGCGCGCGCACGGTGGCCTCTCCGATGCCGGCGGTCGCGCCGCTCACGAATGCTGTCTTCATCATGCGTCCTCGGGTTGGCGGATGGTCATCGCGAGCTGAAAGCTGCGGCTTTCGCCGGGCGGCAGCTCCATGATCCCGGGCTTCTCGCGCAGGGTTCCGGTGAAGCCCTGTGGATCGGGCAAGCCGTGCCACGGCTCGATGCAGAGGTAATGCGCGCCCGGCTTCTGCCACACGCCGAGATAGGGCAGGCCTTGCCACGCGAGCTCGACCCATGCACCGCCGGGCGCGCCGAAGCGGCACCCGCGCGAGTGCGGCGCGTCCCACAGCAGCGCATCGGGGGCGAACATCTCCGCGGTGGGAGTCAGCGTGTCGCCCTCCACTGGCGTCGGGTGCGCTTCCGGCAGCAGCAAGCCGGTAACCGGATCGAGCCGGCGGATCGGCTCGGGCTCCGGCCGCTCGAACACGATCCGGTGCGCATCCTTCGCCGCGCCGCCGGGCAGCGGCCAGGCGAACGCCGGGTGAAAGCCGAAGCTGAACGGCATCGCCCGCGTGTCCCGGTTCGTTGCCGTCGCGGTCAGCGTCAGCGTCGCGCCCTCAAGCGCAAACGCGATGCTCAGCGCAAAGGCGAACGGATAGTGTGCGCGCGTCACGGCGCTGTCGGTGAGCTCGAAGCGTGCGCGGCCGCTCTCGGCCTCCACCACCGCGAACCGGCTGCGCCGTGCGAAGCCGTGCTTGGCGAGCTCGTACTCCCGCCCGTCCAGCCGATAGCGGTTGTCCGTCAGCGCGCAGACGATCGGGAAGAGGATCGGCGCGTGGCCGGTCCACCAGCGCGGATCGGCGTCGGTCATGTATTCGCGCGCCTGCCGGTCGGTGATCGACCAGAGCTCCGCACCGAGCGGATTGATCCGCGCGGTCAGCTCGCCAGAGGTTATCGCGACCAGATCGCTCACCCGCGCAGCTCGGCTCCCGTCTTGGCCGCCGCGGCGACGATGCGGTCCGCAATGGCCTTGATCTCGGCATCGGTGAAGGTCTTCTCGCCCGGCTGGAGGACGACTTCGACCGCGAGCGACTTCCGGCCCGCCGGCACGCCCTGTCCGGCGAACACGTCGAACACCCGGGCGGAGACGATCGCCGCCTTGTCCGCCGACCTCACTGCGCGCACCAGATCGCCCGCGGGCAGATCGGCGGGGACGAGGAAGGCGAAGTCGCGGGTGACCGACTGCAGCGCGGGCGGGTTGTACGCGGCCCGCGCGAACGCCGGCGCGCCCTTCTTGCCGGGAACCGCGTCGAGATAGACTTCGGCCGCCATCACCGGCCCCTCGACATCGAAGGCGCTCAGCGTCGCCGGGTGAAGCGCGCCGAAGCGGGCGAGCACGGTCTTGGGCCCCAATCGCAGCGTCGCCGACTGGCCGGGATGGAACTGGGGCCCGGCGCCGTTCATCACCATCAGGTTGTCGGTCGGCGCGCCCGCCGCGGCGAGCAAGGCCAGCGCCTCGGCCTTGGCGTCGTAGGCGTCGAAGCCCGCCGCCTTGCCGCCCCGCCAGCTACGCGCGGTCTTCTCGCCCGCCAGCAGCACGCCCACCGTCGCCCGCTCGTCGCTCGCGCCGCCTGTCCCGCGCAGGTACCGCCGGCCGAGCTCGAACAGCCGCACGCTGGCAGCCCCGCGATCGAGGTTGCGCCGCGCCGCCGCCAGCAGCCCGGGGATCAGCGACGGGCGCATCGCCTTCATGTCCTCGCTGATGGGGTTTTCGAGCACCCACAGCTCATTTGAAACCCCCTCATCCTGAGCCTGTCGAAGGACGAAGTGGTCGGCGTCGGGCTCGGGCAGGAACGACCAGGTCACCGCCTCGCTCAGCCCGCGTGCGGCGGCGGCGCGGCGAACCTTGCGCTCGCGCTGCTGCTCGCTTGTCGCGGTCGGGCGCGCGACGCCCTCCGCGCGCGGCAGCGGGGTGCTGGCGACCTTGTCGAGGCCGTAGATACGGACGACTTCCTCGACCAGGTCCGCCGGGCCTTCGATGTCGTGGCGGCGCAGCGGGACGGTGACCTGCCACGTGCTTCGAGACGAGCCTTCGCGTTCGCTCAGTCTCTCCTCAGCACGAACGGTATTTTTCTCATAGGTCCGTTCGTCCTGAGGAGCTGAAGCCGCAGGCTGAGGCGTCTCGAAGGACACCGCGAACCCCAGAGACTCAAGTATTCCCCGCTGCTCGTCCTCGGGCACGCGGACGCCGCCGAGGCGCTCGGTCAGGCCCGGATCGAACGCGACGATCTTGGGCTCCGACGGCGGCGACCCCGCGCGGACGATCTCGCTCGCTTCACCGCCGCAGATCTCGAGGATCAGGCCTGTCAGCAGCTCCACCCCCGCGTCGAGAAATGCGGGATCGACCCCGCGCTCGAACCGCGTGCGCGCGTCGCTCGCGATGCCGAGCTTGCGCCCGGTCGCGCCGATGCGTTCAGGATCGAAGTAGGCGATTTCGACCAGCACGTCGGTGGTTGCGGGCGTGACCGAGGAGTGCTCGCCGCCCATGATGCCGCCGATGTCGTGCACTTCACGCTCGTCCGCGATCACCGTCATGCTCGGATCGAGCGTGTAGGTCTTGCCGTTGAGCGCCTCGACCGTCTCGCCGTCCCTGGCCCGCCGCGCGACCAGCGCGCCACTGAGCTTGGCGAGGTCGTAGACGTGAGCCGGGCGGCCGAAGCCGAGGCTCAGGTAGTTTGTAATGTCGACCAGCGCGCTGATCGGGCGTTGGCCGGCGGCGATGAGGCGCGCCTGCATCCACGCAGGGCTCGCGCCGTTGCTGACGCCGCGGATGACCCGGCCGTAGAAGGCGGGGCAGCCTTCGGGATCGTCGGTGCGGATTTCGAACGTCGGCGAAGATGCTTCGGAAGCGAAGCTGTCGCGAAGCGACACCGGCTCAGCATGAGCGGGGTTGGCTTCAAGACCCAAGTCCGCTCGTCCTGAGCTTGTCGAAGGACGCTCGCTGATCGGGCGCAAAGTCCCGATACCCGCTGCCGCCAGGTCGCGGGCAATTCCGTAAACCCCCATGCAGTCGGGGCGGTTGGGGGTGATCGCGACGTCGAACACCGGGCTGGCGTTCCGATAGCTGGCGAAGTCCTCGCCGACCGGGGCATCGGCGGGCAACTCGATGATCCCGTCGTGCTCGTCGCCCAGCTGCAGTTCGCGCACCGAGCACATCATGCCGTTGCTCTCGACTCCGCGGATGGCGGACTTGCGCAGCTCCATCCCGTTCGCCGGCACCACCGCTCCTGGCAGGCCGAGCACGCCCTTCATCCCGGCGCGCGCGTTGGGCGCACCGCAGACGACCTGCAGCGGCTCGCCCTCGCCGGTCGAGACGGTGAGCACCTGGAGCTTGTCGGCTTGCGGATGGCGCTCTGCGGTCAGCACCTCGGCGACGCGGAAGCCCGCGAGCTTCTCGGCCGGGTCCTCGAGCCCTTCGACCTCGAGCCCGATCGCGTTGAGCTTGGCGGAAATCTCGGCGGCGCTCGCCTCGGTGTCGAGGAACGCCTTCAGCCATTCGAGCGAGAACTTCATGCCCGCGCTCCCACCCCGCCCGAGAGCGTCGGCTGGTCGAACGCGCTGAAGCCGTAGTGCGCCAGCCAGCGCGCGTCGCCGTCGAAGAACGCGCGCAAGTCGTCCATTCCGTACTTGAGCATCGCCAGCCGGTCGACGCCGACCCCGAACGCGAAGCCCTGCCACTTGTCGGGATCGAGCCCGGCGAACTCGATCACGCGGCGGTTGACCATGCCGCTGCCGAGTAGCTCCATCCAGCCGTGCCCCGGCGCATCGCCATCGCCGCCCAGCTGCCGCCGCCCGCCGACATCCTGCCAGCCCACGTCGACCTCCACGCTCGGCTCGGTGAACGGGAAGTAGCTCGGGCGCAGGCGCAGCACGATGTCATCGCGCTCGAAGAACGCCTTGAGGAAGGTCTCCAGCGTCCACTTGAGGTGGCCGAGGTGGATGCCTTCGTCGATCACCAAGCCTTCGACCTGGTG
>JBQCFR010000013.1:0-2170 GCA_051958885.1 Tsuneonella sp. | reverse complement strand
AGCGCAGCGAGCACTTGCTGCACCCTCGCGCTGATTCCGCGTCACATTCCCCTCTCCTTCCGCGCCTGCGGCGCTCCCTCCTCTCCCCTTCAGGGGAGAGGGCCGATTCGCCCCTCGCACCGTTCAGCCGGGGCGCTGCGGCGATGAACCCTGTCACACTGTCACACAGTCCTGGGGCAGGAATGTCGCCTTGCGCGGCAATGTGTCGCCTTGCGCGCGAAACGTGTCGCCTTGCGGCCCGCAAGCGTCGCCTTGCGCGCCCGGACCGTCGCCTTGCGCGGCGAACGGCGGGGAGCGGAGAGTGGCGGCGGCGAGCGGCTGGCGGCATGGTCTTTCGCGGGGCTGGACAAGGACGGCCCCGCAACCCTGCGAGACCCGCGGGGGTGTAGGAAAATCATTTGTTTGCGGGGGGAGTCGCGGGCGACTAGAACCCGCCGCCATGAGGCTGGGGTGGGACGAAATCGCGCGGCGCGCCAAGGCGTTCAGCGCCGAATGGGCGGGCGCCAACTACGAGAAGGGCGAGACGCACCTTTTCTACAACGCCTTCTTCCATATCTTCGGAATCAACGTGCGGCAGGTCGCCTCGTTCGAGAAGCGGGTCGAAAGCTTCGACCGGAACCGGCGCGGGTTCATCGACCTGTTCTGGCCGGGCACGCTGATCGTCGAACAGAAGAGCGCCGGGCGCGATCTGCTCGCCGCGCAGTCGCAGGCGCTCGACTACTTCGACTGGCTGCCCGAACGCGACCAGCCGCGCTTCGTGCTGACCTGCGATTTCCAGAACTGGCGGCTGCTCGATCTCGACAGCCGCAAGGAGCTGACCTTCCGCCTCGCCGACCTGCACAAGCACGTCCAGGCGTTCGATTTCATGCTGGGCCGCCGGGTCAGCTTCGAACGGCAGGAAGCGGTCACGATCAAGGCCGCCGAGCTGATGGGCCGCCTGCACGATGCGCTGGAGGCGAACGGCTACGTCGGCCATGATCTCGAACGCTATCTGGTGCGCCTGCTGTTCTGCATGTTCGCCGACGACACCGGCATCTTCCAGCCCAAGGACATCTTCCTCCAACTGATCGAGAACGACACCGCGCCCGACGGCAGCAACGTGGGCCGGGTGGTGGGCGAACTGTTCGAGGTGCTCGATACGCCGGAGGACAAGCGGCAGGCGAACATCTCGGTCGAGCTCAACCAGTTTCCCTACGTCAACGGTCGCCTGTTCGCCGAGAACCTGCGCACCCCGATCTTCGACGCCAAGATGCGCGAGGACTTGCTCGACGCCTGCCGGCACGACTGGGCGGCGGTGAGCCCGGCGATCTTCGGCAGCCTGTTCCAGAGCGTGATGGACGCGAAGGAACGCCGCGCGAAGGGCGCGCACTACACGTCCGAAGAGAACATCCTCAAGGTGATCGGCCCGCTGTTCCTCGACGATTTGCGCGCCGAGCTCGCCGCGTTGACCGCGCGCAAGACGGCGAAGGACAAGGCGCTGCTCGAATTCCAGGCGCGGCTGTCGCGGCTGCGCTTCCTCGATCCGGCGTGCGGCTGCGGCAATTTCCTCGTCATCGCCTATCGCGAACTGAGGCGCCTCGAGCTCGAATGCCTGCAGGAGCTGTACGGCGACCAGCGCATCGACGCCGAGCTGATGACGCGGGTGACCGTGGACCAGTTCTACGGCATCGAGTTCGAGGAATTCCCGGCAATGATCGCTGAGGTGGCGATGTGGATGACCGACCATATCGCCAACAACGCGATCAACGAGGCTTTCCGCCTCAACTATGCGCGCATCCCGCTCAAGGGCGGCGCGACGATCCGCCACGGCGATGCGCTGGAGATCGACTGGAACGCGGTGCTGCCGGCGGAGAAATGCAGCTATGTGATGGGCAACCCGCCGTTCGTCGGCGCCAAGTTCCAGAGCCCCGAACAGCGCGCGCAAGTGCGCCGCATCGCCGCGCTCGGCGGCAGCGGCGGCACGCTCGATTACGTCGCGGCGTGGTTTTTGAGGGCGGGGCAGTACGTGAATGGCATCAGGCCCTCTCCCCTTCAGGGGAGAGGGTTGGGACAGGGGACAGTCGCGCCGCGGGGGGCGCGCGGAACGCACCCCGGGGCCCGCCCCCCACCCCCACCCCGGCGGCGCGCCGGGCCCGCGCCTCATCGAGGCTCCGCGACAGCAAAAAAAACC
>JBQCFR010000012.1:0-5431 GCA_051958885.1 Tsuneonella sp. | reverse complement strand
GCGAGGGGAAGTAGTCGGTCGCCAGGCCCGGGCGGGTGGTCGCCTCGCCGGTGTTGGGATCGATGCCGGGGACCTGGAACCCGGCCGCGATCGCCTTCACTTCGGCTTCGGAATAGCCAAGCTCGCCAAGGTCGCGGAACGCCACGAACTTCATGCTGTGGCACGCCGAGCAGACTTCCTTGTAGACCTGGAAACCGCGCTGGAGCTGCGCCTTGTTCCAGGTGCCGAAAGGGCCATCCGACTGGAGCGAGAGCTCACGCGGGTGAAGATGGAATTCGGACTCGGCGGTGGGCTCCTTGAACGAGCCGTACTGGCTCAGCACCGGCGCGTCGGCGACCACGCCGTTGCCGAAGGCCCAAAGCACCGCGACGCTGAAGAACAGGCCGGCGAGGATTCCGATGAGACGGATCATTGTCGTTCGCTTTCCCTAAGACCTGTTGTTCACACGCCCACCGGCTCGGCATTCTCGCCCAGCACCGCCGTCTTGTCCGATCCCAGCACCGCCTCGGTGATCGAGTACGGCAGCGGTTCGGGCCGCTCGATCATCGAGACGATCGGCAGGATGACGAGGAAGTGGAGGAAGTAGTAGGCCGTCGCGAGCTGGCTCAGCATCACGAACGGCTCCTCCGCCGGCGCGCCGCCGCAGTAGAACAGCACCAGCATCGCCGGGATGAGGCCGAACCAGAAGAACTTGCGGAATAGCGGACGGTAGTGGCCGCTGCGCACTGGGCCCTTGTCCAGCCAGGGCAGGAAGAACCACAGCAGGATCGCGCTGAACATCGCCATCACGCCCATCAGCTTGGCGGGAATGAAAAAGAAGTTCTGCGTGAACGCGCGCAGGATCGCGTAGAACGGCCAGAAGTACCATTCGGGCACGATATGCGCCGGTGTCGCGAGCGGGTTGGCCTCGATGTAGTTGTCCGGGTGCCCGAGGTAGTTGGGCAGGAAGAACACCACCAGGCAGTAGATGATCAGGAACACGCCCAGCCCGAAGCCGTCCTTCGCCGTATAGTAGGGGTGAAACGGGATCGTATCGCTCTGGCCCTTCACCTCGACGCCCGTCGGGTTCGACGAGCCGGGGATGTGGAGCGCCCAGATGTGCAGGATCACCACGCCGGCGATCACGAACGGCAGCAGGTAGTGCAGGCTGAAGAAGCGGTTGAGGGCGGCATTGCCGGGCGCGTAGCCGCCGAGCAGCCAATGCTGGATCGGGTCGCCGATCAGCGGGATCGCGCCGAACAGGCCGGTGATCACCTTGGCGCCCCAGAAGCTCATCTGCCCCCAGGGAAGCACGTAGCCCATGAACGCGGTCGCCATCGTCAGCAGGAAGATGACCACGCCGATCAGCCAGATCATCTCGCGCGGGGCTTTGTAGGACGAATAGAAGAAACCGCGGAAGATGTGGAGATAGAGCACCACGAAGAACGCGCTCGCCCCGTTGGCGTGCATGTAGCGCAGCATCCAGCCCCAATTCACGTCGCGCATCAGGTGCTCGACGCTGGTGAAAGCCACTTCCGCGTTAGCCGCATAGTGCATCGCGAGAACGATGCCGGTGACGATCTGCAGCACCAGGCAGAACCCGGCGAGGACGCCGAAATTCCACATGTAGTTGAGATTGCGCGGCACCGGGTACCCGGCGCCGACCGCGTTGTAGACCAGCCGCGGCAGCGGCAGCTTCTCGTCCATGTAGCGCATGAACGGATGCGTGGGTTCGTAATGCTTGGCCCAGGGGAAGCTCATCGTCTCGCTCTTTCCTTGCCTCAGCCGACCTTCACGACGGTGTCGGAGGTGAATGCGTAATCCGGAACCTCGAGGTTCTTGGGCGCGGGACCTTTGCGGATGCGCGCGGCGGTATCGTATTGCGAGCCGTGGCAGGGGCAGAAGTAGCCGCCGTATTCACCGCGGTTCTGGTCCGAACTGATGCCCAGCGGCACGCAGCCGAGATGGGTGCAGACGCCCATCGTGATCAGCCACTGCTTCTTGCCGTCCTTGGTCCGCTCCTCGAGCGTCTGCGGGTCGCGCAACTCCGACAGCGACACCGCGTCGGCTTCGGCGATTTCCTTGGGCGTGAGCTGGCGCACGAACAGCGGCTGCGAGCGGAACACCGCGGTGATGCCCTGACCGACCTCGATCTTCGAGATGTCGACTTCGGTGCTGCTCTCGGCGAGCACGTCCGCGCTCGGCGCCATCTGGCTGATCAGCGGATAGAGAACCGCAAGGCCGCCCACGCCGGCAGCCGAAACCGCCGCGATATTGATGAAATCGCGCCGACGGACCCCGTCGGCTTCGTCGACGACGACGACCGTATCGGGTGCCGCGGTGCCGGATGTGTCTGCCATCAGATACGCCTTGCCCTGCGTGTCGCCCCGCCGGGACCGGCGAGGCACGAAATTCATTCAAACCGGCCGCGCAATCAGGAAGAGCCCCCGTTTCGCGGCTTTCCGAACCGCCCTTGCGGGCCCCTGTCGGTGCCGGTTTGGGGGCCGCATAGACTGCAATCTGACCATTGCCAACCGGCATTTTGGGCGATTTTGCGGCAAGGTTACAGACCGATCAGCGAGAGCTGGCGGCCCTTGTCGGCCGTGCCGCGATGCGTCGCGCGGCGATAGGAGTGGAACCGCTCCGGATCGGCGTAGGTGTCGAGCCCCATCCGCTCGACCCGGCCGACCCCTGCGCGGACAAGCCGGTCCGCCACATAGCCTTCGAGATCGAACTGCCAATGATCGGCGCGGCCGGGCACGAAGAAGCGCTCGTCCTCGGCCCCGAATGCCTCGCGAAACGCCGCGTCGACCTCGTAGCTCGGCTGCGCGATGCATGGACCGATCGCCGCCGCGATCCGCTCCGCACGGGCGCCGAGCGACTCCATCGCGGCGACCGTGTTCTCGATGACCCCCGCGTGCGCGCCGCGCCAGCCCGCGTGCGCCGCGCCGACAACTCCGCCCTCCCGGTCGGCCAGCAGCACCGGGGCGCAGTCGGCGGTGATCACGCCGATGAGCACGCCAGGCACCGCGGTCACGACGGCGTCCGCTTCGGGCGGTGCGCCATGCCACGGCGCATCGACCACCATGCAATCCGGCGAGTGGACCTGCTTCGGGCGGATCACCGGCGCCCCCGGCAGCACCGCCGCCGCGGCGGAGGCTTCCTCGCGCTCGCCCAGCGCGCCCTCGCCCGTGCGCGTGAGGAAGCCGTGAGGCAGTTCGCCGAGCGCCGCGGCGCGGATTGCCTCTACCACCGCCGGTTAGCCCAGCGACCGGGTGACCTGCTCGAACGTATCGCGCGACAGGCCGGGAGCAGCGGCGATGCGCTCGAGCTCGCCGCGCATCAGCGCCGCGCGGCCGGGCTCGATCCGCCGCCAGCGGCCGAGCGGCGAGACGAACCGCGCGGCGGTCTGCGGATTGAGTGGGTCGAGCGCGAGAATCAGGTCGGCGATCATCCGGTAGCCTTCGCCGGTGGCCGCGTGAAACCCCTGCGCGGTGCCGGTGAAGGTCATGTAGAGCGCGCGCACGCGGTTGGGGTTCTTCAGCGTGAAGTCGGGGTGCTGCCCCAGCGCCCTCGCCTGTTCCAGCACCGCGGGGTGGAGCGAACCCGCCTGCAGCGCGAACCACTTGTCGATCACCAGCGGATTGCCCTGATAGCGATTGTAGAAGTCGATCAGCTTGTGCGTACGCTGTGGGCTCTTCAGCCCCGCAAGCACCATCAGCGCGCCCTGGCGATCGGTCATGTTGTCCGCCGCGTCGTACTGCGCCGCCGCGATCTTCGCCGCCTGCTCGGGATCCCCCGCGGCGAGGTAGACGAGCGCCTGCGTCTTCACCTTGCGCGCGCCGCGCGCCGGCTTATCGAGCGAATATGTCACTGCGCTGGCGCGGGCGTGCATAGCGACAAGCTGCTCGGCGAACTCGCGGCCGATCCAGCCCTTGAGCGCCTCGCGTTCCTCGAAGATCCGCCCGGGATCGGCGACCAGGAGCTGCTCTGCAAGGTAGCTCGGACCGGGGAGCATCATCAGCTCGCCGCGCATCGAATCCTCGAGCGCCGGGTCGCCGATCACCGCGCCGAACGCCTCGCCGATCGCCGCGCGGCCCTCGGCGCGCTCGCCTTCGCTCAACCCTTCGCCGACCGCCGCCGTGAGATGGCCGACCATCAGGTCCTGCATCGCCTCGTAGCGGGCGAACGGGTCGTCTTCATGAGCGGCGAGGAACACGAGGTCGATGCGGTCGACCTGCCGCTCGATAGCGACCGGCGCGGAGAACCCGCGGTTGATCGAGAGCACGGGCTTTTCGGCAAACCCGGCGAAGCTCACGGTCGCCTCCTCGCGGGCGAGCACCACCAACTGTTCACCCGCATGCGTGCCGCTGGCGCGGTCGAACAGCGCGAGCCGGAGAGGGATCGGCATCGGCTGCTTGACCGGCTGATCGGGGGTTTGCGGCACCGTCTGCTTGAGCCTGAGCGTGACAGTCTCGCCCGCGTGTTCGAGCGCGACTTCGACCTTGGGGGTGCCGGCTTGCGAGTACCACAGGCGGAACTGCGCGAGGTCGAGCTCGGCGCCGTCTTCGATCGCACAAACGAAATCCTCGCAGGTCGCCGCCTCGCCGTCGTGCCGCTCGAAGTAGAGGTCGGTGCCGCGGCGGAAGCGCTCGGGCCCCGCCATGGTGCGCATCATGCGGATGACCTCGGCGCCCTTGTTGTAGATCGTGCTGGTGTAGAAATTGGAGATCTCGCGAAAGCTGTCGGGCCGGATCGGGTGCGCCAGCGGGCCCGAGTCTTCGGGAAACTGCACGCTGCGCAGCAGCCGCACGTCCTCGATCCGCTTGACCGCCTCGCCCTGCATGTCCTGGCTGAACAGCTGGTCGCGCAGCACCGTGAAGCCTTCCTTCAAGGAGAGCTGGAACCAGTCGCGGCAGGTCACCCGGTTGCCCGACCAGTTGTGGAAGTATTCGTGCGCGATCACCCCCTCAATCCCATCGAAGTCGCCGTCGGTCGCGGTCTCCGGGTCGGCGAGCACGTACTTCGTGTTGAACACGTTGAGGCTCTTGTTCTCCATTGCCCCCATGTTGAAATCGCCCACCGCGACGATGTTGAACACGTCGAGATCGTATTCGCGCCCGAACGTGTCCTCGTCCCACTTCATGCTCTTTTTGAGCGATTCCATCGCGTGTCCGGTGCGCGCGAGATCGCCCTCGCGCACCCAGATCGCCAACTCAACCTCGCGGCCGCCCATCGTCGTGAAGCTGTCGCGGTTGGCGACGAGGTCGCCCGCGACAAGCGCGAACAGATAACTCGGCTTGGGCCACGGGTCGTGCCATTCGGCCCAGTGCGTCCCATCGTCCGCCTCGCCCTGCGCGACGCGGTTGCCGTTCGAGAGGAGCACCGGGAACTGGTCCTTGGAGCCCTCCATGCGCACCCGGTAGGTGCTGAGCACGTCGGGCCGGTCGGG
>JBQCFR010000011.1:0-2132 GCA_051958885.1 Tsuneonella sp. | reverse complement strand
TCGATCGCCATCAGCAGATCGGGCCGGGCCGCTTCGAGCTCGAGGTAGTCGGCCTGGTGGAACGCCAGCTGGCCCGACGATTTCGGACTGGCGATCGCGTAGGCCTGAGGCGAGATGTCGTAGCCTTCCATCCTCGCATCCGGGTAGTAGCGGGCGAGCTGCACCAGGATTTCGCCCGAGCCCGTCCCAATCTCCACCAGGTGCCGCGGATCGACGCCGTTCGCTTCGAGGATCGCGTGAATCCACCGCGCCTTGTGCGGAGCGTCGCCGGCGTGCCATTCGGGGCGCGAGGCAAGGTACTCGCCGCTCTCGTACATCGTCGCGTTCACTTGCTGCCCAGCCCTCGTGTCCATGGAAGCCGCGGGTATGCTATCCGCCATCTCACCACCGGACAAGCGGCAGCACCGGCGGCTCTCCTCAGCGGGTGAGGACCAGGACCGACGCCCCGCCCATCAGTGTCACCGCGAAATCGGTGTCGATCAGCCGCATCGCGCGCCGGCCGACGTTGAACAGCCTCGTGCGGGCCGAATCCGGCATGGTCTCGGCGGAGTGGGTGTAGCTCCAGTCGATCACCTCGTGCCCGCAGTCGCGCAAGGTGGCGAGCGCGGTGTCCTTCGAGAAATAGTGCAAGTGTCCCACGAGCCGGCGGGCCCGCATAAGCGGCGAATTGCGGAGCAGGCCTTGCACCGACAAGTCGAGCGGAATGTGGAACAGCTTGAGCGCGGCCTTGCCGCGCGTGTCTCGGACGAAGCCCATGTAGTCTTCCACGTGCTCGATCACGTCGATCGCCATCAACAGGTCCGCAGGCGGCCCGGCGGAGCCGGCATATTCGCCGACGTGGAACGACAGGTTTCCGCCCGCCTTGGGCGCGGCGATCGCGTGCGCCTGCGGGGAGATGTCGTACCCTTCCATCCACGTATCGGGAAACACTCTGGCGAGCTCGACCAGCACCTCGCCGGAGCCCGAGCCGACATCGACCAGACGGCGCGGCGCGAGCCCGTTGCGCGCGAGCAGCTGCGCGATCCACCTGGCCTTGAACTTCGCGTCCTCGGCATGCCAGTGCGGGTTGGACGCCAGATAGCTGCCGTCTTGATAAATCGACGCGTGCATCGGGGTCCCACCTCTTCGCATCGCTATACCTGCAGCGCACAACCGCACAAGCAGGTCGCGGCCACGCGCGGACCTGCTGCCGCTTGACTCCGGCGCGCCTTTGCGTCAGGGGCGCGCACCGATCACCCCCATGGGGCGATCATCCGTCCGAGACAGTTGGTGGCCGGGATTTGCCCGTCCTTAATTTCCAGCCTAGACGGGGAAACGAGATTTCCGGCGGAGCGCTTGCCCCGCCTTTTGCTCGCTCAGGCGCGCGCTCCTTCCCCATCACGGACCTTGCCGTGCCGCATGAGCGGTGCGGTGATTTGAGCCGGCCGCGCGGGCAACAGCCTGCACGGTCATATGTGAAGGAGTACGGCATGGATCGTTCGCAGAAATCCGAATCGGTCGCCCAGCTCAACTCGGTCTTCAACCAGGTCGGCGTGGTGGTTGTCACCCGCAACCTCGGCCTGTCGGTGGCGCAGTCCACCGATCTGCGCTCGAAGATCGGCGAAGCCGGTGCGTCCTACAAGGTCGCGAAAAACCGCCTTGCCAAGATTGCCCTGAAGGACACCCCTTACGAAGGTCTCGAGGAATTTCTCTCGGGGCCGACGGCGCTCGCCTGGTCGGTCGACCCGGTGGCGGCGGCCAAGGCCGCGGTGGACTTCGCCAAGGCCAACGACAAGCTTGAAATCGTCGGTGGTTCGATGGGCGGTCAGCTGCTCGATGAAGCCGGGATCAAGGCGCTCGCCTCGATGCCCTCACTCGACGAGCTGCGCGCGAAGCTTATTGGCCTCGTCAACGCGCCTGCGACCAAGATCGCGCAGGTCGTCAACGCGCCCGCCGCCAAGCTCGCCCGCGTCTTTGGCGCCTACGCGGCCAAGGAAGCAGCATAAGCGTTTTTTCGTTCGCGAATTTTCGGGGCGCGTTTGCCCCAGCCTGAATTTTGGAGTGAAACATCATGGCCGATATCGCCAAGCTTGTTGAAGAACTGTCGAAGCTGACCGTCCTCGAGGCGGCCGACCTTGCCAAGGCGCTGGAAG
>JBQCFR010000010.1:0-3268 GCA_051958885.1 Tsuneonella sp. | reverse complement strand
TGGCGCGCGCCATGTCTCCTTCGGCGAGCCGCACGACCTGGCCGGCCTTGAGGTCGATGGCGGGGCAGACGATCATTGCGAGGGGCCGGTAACCCTGTCGCTCCTCCCCGGCAAGGGGCGGGGGACCGCTCGCGCCGCGAGGGGTGGAGGGGCACGGTCGGCGTGGCGAAACCTCGCTTAGCCTACTTTCGTGGGTGCCTCTCCACCATGCTTCGCATGGTCCCCCTCCCCGTCCCGGGGAGCATCACGCTGGAATGAAGGCGCCTTTCGGCACGTGGCTGATCCGGCACGCGAGATCGGCCTCGCCGCTCGCCACCACGAAGTGATCGCCCGCGTCGGCGATGCCTGTAGTGAACACGACATCGCGCACGTACATCTTTTCCGCGAGCGGCTCGGTCAGCGCGGCGTTCGCCTCGATCAGCGGCTCGTGGCTGGTCGCCAGCACCTGCCACGGGTGCTCGGGATCGAGCAGCGACCAGTAGGTCCGATAGATGCCCACGACCCCGCTTGGCTCGACCCCGTGCCAGAGGCTGAGCCAGCCGCGCCGGCCGGCGACTTCGGTGAGGATGGGAGGCGTGCCGCCCCCCATTCGCGCTGTCGCCAGCGTGTTGGCGTGCGGGCGGATGCCGGGCTGGAGGTCCGGGCGCCAGTGCAGGGCGTCGGGGCTCGTGGCGAGGTTGATCGAGGGCCCCGCGCGCCAGTCGCTGCCCGGCGGATAGGCGAAATAGAGATCGCCCAGCGGACGCGTCTGCGCCCAGTAGCGCCCGCCGATCTGCCCTTCGAAGATCAGCATGTCCTTGTTCTGGTGATCGAGCACGATCCCCTCGAACGTCCAGTCGAGCGCGTTCTCCGAGGTGTAGAGCGTGGTCGAGTGGCGTTCGGGGCTGACCGAGCACGTCGTCATCAGCCAGCGGCCGCCAACCCGGCTGATGCGCGCATCCTCCACTCCGTAGCACTGCCAGCTTCCCGCCGGCGCGACGGCCTTATCGTAATGCACGGCGACGACTTCGCGACCATCGGGCGTGAGCTCCACCGGCAGCAGCCAGCTCAGGGAGGTCAGCGCCATGACCTTCCATGCGCCGCCCGTGATCAGGAACTTGCGCGGGTCCGATGTCTCGACATGCGTCAGCGGCCAGGCGTCGAGCACGTAGCGCCCGTCCTGCCAGCGGATCGCGTGGATGTGCTCGTTGGCGATCGGCGTGCGCAGCGCCTCGGCGACGCGGACCATCAGCAGCAGGTTGCCATTGGCGAGCCGCGTCATCCCGGGATTGAACGCGCCAAGCACATAGGTCTCGGCGGCGAACTGTCCGGCGAGCGGGGAGCGGCCGAGATCGACATCGTCGGGACCGAAGACCAGCCGGTCGACGGGAAAGGTCACTTGTCCTTGAGCCGCTGCGAGATCGTGAGCTGCTGGACTATCGCGCGGCGCGGCTGGGTGAGCATGTAGTGGACGCCGACCGCGATGTCCTCGGCGCGCAGCATCTTGTCGGCGTTGATCATCTCGCGCTGCTTGTCGGCGGGAATGTCGGGGTACTGGAAATCCGCGCCGGTCAGCCCCGGTTCGACCAGGCCGACGCGGATGCCCTTCTCGCCCATCTCCTTGCGCAGCGCCTCGGCGAAGCCCGCGACACCCGCCTTCATGCCCGCATAGATCGTGCTGCTGGCGCCGAGGCTGTGCGCGCTCATCGACCCGATTAGAATCAAGTCGCCCTTGGTCATATCGCGGACCATGCGGTGCGCGCTCATGATATAGGCGGTGAAGTCGGTCGCGATGGCGTAGCGCGCGTCGTCGGCGCTCATCTGGGTCAGTCCGTCGGCGGGAATTGCGGCGTTCACGATAGCGATATCGTACGAACCCAGTGCCTTGCCCGCCTCATCGAAGAAGCGCTCGAGCTCCTTGCGTTCGGCGAGGTCGCACGCGATCCCGCTCGCCGTCCCGACCTCGTTCATCCGCGCGAGGCCGTCCTGAAGGTGCTGCCCGTCGCGCCCGCAGGTGAAAATCTCCACCCCTTCGGAGGCGAGCAGCACGCCGATCGCGCGGCCGATTCCGGTGGTGCCGCCGGTGATCACGGCCTTGCGGCCCTTAAGCGATGGTTTTTCGGTGTGTGCGTCCGACAGGTTCGGATCGGCTTCGGCCATGGCGTGTCTCCTTTGGCTGGGAGACGCTTGCGCGCTGTTACCGGTTCCGGCGACTGGCCGCGCGGGCGAACCGCCTTACGGCCGCCAGTCGAGGAACCGGGCGAGCAGCGCGATGCCGTACGACTGGCTCTTCTCGGGGTGGAACTGCACCCCGAGGATGTTGTCGCGCGCCACCGCGGCAACGAGCCCGCCGCCGTGGTCGGTCATCGCCGCGACATGGCGCCCTTCGTCGGGCACGAAGTGGTACGAGTGGAGGAAGTACGCCTCGCCGCGCTCTATCAGGGGCACATCGCCGCTCGGCATCGGCAGCACGTCGTTCCAGCCCATGTGAGGGACCTTTATCGCGGGGTCGGTGCGCTCTACCGGAAGCACCTCTCCGCCGATCCAGCCGAGCCCGCGGGTGGTGCCGTGCTCGCGCCCGGTGGTGGCGAGCAGCTGCATCCCCACGCACACCCCGAGGAACGGAACACCTCCTTCCAGCACCCGCTCCTCCATCGCCTCGACAAGGCCCGGGATTGCCTTAAGCCCTTGAGCGCAGGCGCGAAAACTGCCCACCCCCGGCAGCACGATCCGCCGCGCACCGCGGACGATCTCGGGGTCGCTGGTGACGTGAACGTGGCGCGCGCCGGCAGCGATCAGCGCATTGTGGACCGAGTGGAGATTGCCCGCGCCGTAATCGATCAGCGCGACCGCTTCAGCCACCGAGTTGGCCCTTGGTCGAGGGAACGGCTCCGCCCTTGCGTGGGTCCAGCTCCACGGCCTGGCGCATGGCGCGGGCAAAGCCCTTGTAGATGCTTTCGCAGATATGGTGGTTGTTGCTGCCGTAGAGCAGCTCGACATGCAGCGTGATCCCGCACGCCTGCGCGACCGAGTGGAACCAGTGCTCGATCAGTTCGGTGTCCCACTCTCCGAGCTTGTCCTGGCTGAATCCCGCGCGCCAGACGAGGTACGGCCGGCCCGAAATGTCGAGCGCCACCCGCGACAAGGTCTCGTCCATCGGCGAATAGGCCTGGCCGTAGCGCCCGATGCCGCCCTTGTCGCCGAGCGCCTGCGCCAGCGCCTGGCCGAGCGCGATCGCGCTGTCTTCGGTGGTGTGGTGCTGGTCGACATGGAGATCGCCCGCGACCTG
>JBQCFR010000009.1:0-2831 GCA_051958885.1 Tsuneonella sp. | reverse complement strand
CGGCGTGCGGGCGGTGATCGTCGAAAGCTTCGAGCGCATCCACCGCTCGAACCTCGTCGGCATGGGCGTGCTGCCGCTGCAGTTCACCGGCGGCGATACCCGCGCCAGCCTCAAGCTCACCGGCGACGACAGCTTCACCGTGCGCGGTCTCGCCGATCTGACGCCGGGCCAGGATGTCGAGGTGGCGGTGACCCGCGCCGACGGCAGCAGCTTCGCCTTCACCGCCAAGTGCCGGATCGATACCGCCAACGAGATGGAATACTACCGCAACGGCGGCATCCTGCAGTACGTGCTGCGCAAGCTCGCCGCCTGATTACCGGGACGGATGACGAGAAAGGGGCGGCTCCTTCGCGGGAGCCGCCCCTTCGCTATGCCGGGAAGGGTTCCGGCGGGGGGGTTCAGGCAGGCTGCTCGGCCCGGCGCTTGCGGCGCAGGACGGTCGCGGCGGCGGCGCCGAACAGGATCACCATCGGCGGCGCGGGCACCGGGGTACCGCCGCTGGACGAGCTTGACGACGAGCTGCTCGAAGATGTCGAGGACGAGGTCGACGAACTGGTCGACGACGAGGTGCTCGACGAGGTCGAAGTGGAGCTGGTGAGATTGCCCGAGCTCGAGGTGCTGGTCGACACGTTCCCCGAGGTCGACGTGCTGGTCGAGACATTGCCCGAAGTAGAGGTGCTGGTCGAGACGTTGCCCGAGGTCGAGGTGGAGCTGCCGCCGGTCGAGGTGCTTGTCGAGCTTCCACCGGTCGACGTGGAGGTCGAGCTTCCCCCGGTCGATGTCGAACTGCCGCCGGTAGAAGTGGACGTGCTCCCGCCCGAGGTCGAGGTCGAGCCGGTGCTTGTCGAGGTGACCACCACGTTGCCGCCGCTCGATCCGCCGCCGCCGAAGAACCCGCCGAAGAACCCGCCGCCAAAGCCGCCCAGGCCGCCGCTGCCGCCGACCACGGTGACCCCGCCGCCGCCGCCGCTGAAGGGAACCGCCGGCGGCGGCACCGGCACCGGAACCGGCGCCATCGCGATCTGGTAGGCCGGCGGGCATTCCTCGGCCCCGTAACCGGCCCTCGCGCCCGCCGGGGCGGCAGGCACATACGGAGCGCCCGGTGCCGCGGGCTGGCACTCGACCACCCGGCGGACGATGCGCCGCTGGCGGTGCACCTTCTTCGGAATATGCCGATGGGCGACAGGCTTATGCTTGATATATTTGACGGGTTTGGTCGACTTGATGTTCGTCGTATTCGCCGCTTGCGTTTCGGCCATATGGACCGCTCCGCCTGCGAGCAGCGCCGTGCCCGCGGCGGTCGCGGACAGTTTCGCCAGAGCCATACGTACCGACATAGCGATCTCTTCGTTAGCCTCTGGGGCCTGCCCGGCTGCCGGCGGGTCCGGTCCGATGCACTCCCCTGTCCTGCGAAGAAACGGCACCAGGTGCTAACGGGCAATTGAATTAACCAGGATTCCGCACCGCGAGGCGCTTTTTTGGCGCGTATTTTCAGTGCGGAGGCGGGTCTGTCCCAAACTGGAACCGGTTAGCAGGTCGGGTTAATCGCCAAGGATTGACCGATGTAACGGAAACGTTACATGTCACCTCTGCGTTACCAGCGGAGTCCAGTCCATGCCCGATGCACCCGCCTCGCCCGCCGAAGCGGCCGATCGCCTGTCCCGCCGCCGCGCGCGCGTATTCATCGTGCTGGCTCTTTTCGTGCTGTTGCAGCAGTTTGCCTTCCTGGGCATGGGCTTCGGCGCCCGCCTGGTCGATCATGTGCGCTTCGGTGCCTGGGTCTTCACGGCCGCGCTGGTGCTGTTCGTGCTGACCACCGGCGGGTTCCACTTGCGCGGACGCGGCTTGCGCGACCTCATGAACGACGAGGTCACCCGGGCCAACCGCGGCACCGCACTCGGCTTCGGATTTGTCGCCGCGATGCTCGTCGGAATCGCGCTCTATCCGTTCGTTGTCGTGCTCAATGCGAGCGCCTACGACTGCCTGCGCCTGGTGGTGAACACCGGCCTCGTCGCGGGCCTGCTGCGGTTCGCGATGCTGGAGCGGCGCGCGCTTGGCTGACGGGCTGACCAACCGCGTCCGCGAGTCGCGCGAGGCCAAGGGGTGGACCCAGGCCGAGCTCGCGACGCGCATCGGGGTCAGCCGCAAGACTGTGAACACCGTCGAGAACGGCGTCTTCGTGCCCTCGACCGTGATCGCGCTGAAGATGGCGCGCGCGCTCGGCGAGCCGGTCGAGACGCTATTTTCCCTGATCGAATAGCCCCGCCTGCGAGCCAGCAGGCGGCTGCATCTCGAGGTGTGCCCAGCCGGCATCGTTGAGGCACCGCCCGCGCGCAGTGCGCGCCACCAGCCCGAGTTGGATGAGGTACGGCTCGATCACTTCCTCGATCGTGTCGCGGGGTTCGGAGAGCCCGGCGGCCAGCGTCTCCACCCCGACGGGTCCGCCCTTGTAGGTGCCGGCAATCATCCGCAGGTAGCGGCGGTCCATCGCATCGAGCCCCAGGTTGTCGATCTCGAGCCGGGTGAGCGCCGCGTCGGCGATTGCGGCGGTAACCGTCACGTCGCCTGCGACATGCGCGAAGTCGCGCACCCGGCGCAGCAGGCGCCCGGCGACCCGGGGCGTGCCGCGGCTGCGGCGGGCGATCTCGCGCGCGCCGCCCGGCCCCAGCGGCAGCGCGAGCAGGCCGGCACCGCGGGTCACCACGCGCTCGAGCTCCTCGACAGTGTAGAAATTGAGCCGCACCGGGATTCCGAAGCGGTCGCGCAGCGGCGTCGTGAGCAGGCCTTGGCGGGTGGTCGCGCCGATCAGCGTGAAGGGCGGCAGGTCGATC
>JBQCFR010000008.1:0-7104 GCA_051958885.1 Tsuneonella sp. | reverse complement strand
CCGAGGGTGAGCACGTCGTCAGCGCCGTGCGGCTCGATGAAGAGGAAGCGCCGGAAAACGAGGCTGAAGAGGCGATCGTTGAGGAAATGCTCGCGCGCGACAGCAACGAGACGGCACCGCACACCACGCCGCAAAGCGATGACGACATCGCGGGCGAGCCCGACGAATGACGCTGGCGGTCGTCCCCTCGGGAGATGTCTGCGGGGCCTCGGTCACCGGGGTCGACCTTGCCGGCGAACTGGGCGAGGACACGGTAGCCGCCGTTCGCGCGGCGTGGCTGAAGCACCGCGTGCTGGCGTTTCCCGACCAGCACCTTGGCGACGACGCGCTCGAACGCTTCACCGTGACGATGGGCGGCTTCGGCGAGGATCCGTTCTTCGCGCCGATTCCCGGCCGCACGCACATCGCCGCGATCCTGCGCGAGGCCGACGAGACGAGCCCGCTGTTCGCCGAGAACTGGCACAGCGATTGGTCGTTTCTCGCCAAGCCTCCAGCGGGCACCTGCCTCGCCGCGGTGGATATCCCGCCGGTGGGTGGCGACACCCTGTTCGCCGACCAGATCGCCGCGTTCGCCGCGCTGCCTGACGAGCGGAAGGATTACCTGCGCACCCTCACCGCGATTCATTCGGCGCGCGGCGCCTATGCGCCTGACGGCGCGTACGGCAAGCGCGACAGCGGCCGGAGCATGGCGATCCGCCCCGACGAATCCGCTCGCGCAACCCAGGCACACCCGCTGGTTCGCCGCCACCCCGAGACCGGCGAGGAAGGCCTGTTCAGCTGCGCGGGGTACATCGTGGGGATCGAGGGAATGGACGACGCGGAAGCGCACGCGCTGCTGGGCGAGCTGATCCAGTGGCAGACGCGCGGCGAGTTCGTCCACCGGCGCCGCTGGTCGCCCGGGATGGTGGTCCTGTGGGACAACCGCTCGGTGCTGCACCGGGCGACCGGGGGGTACGAGGGCCACCGGCGCGAGCTGCACCGCACGACGATCGCGGCGCGCTGACCCTCAGGCGGCGTGATCGCGCCTGAGCGCGGCGATGACACCTGTCGTGATGAGCAGCTGCCCGGCGTAGTAGAGCGGCCAGACGAACCACCCGGTCAGCGCTTCGTCCAATCGGCCGCCGAGCCGGGCGAAGATCAGCAAGTCGGAAGCGACGAACAGCAGCGCGCCGACGCCGACGCGGTAGCGGCTGAAGCGGCTCGTCCACGCCGCTGCCGCCATGCCGCCGAGCGCGAGACCGTACAGAGCGGCAGGCAACTGCTGCGAGGCCAGCCAGGCGAGCGGTGGCACCAGCAGGATCAAGGCCAACGCTGCGGCGCTTTGGCTCGCACCGAGATGCGCTCGCCGGTTGCGCAGGTACAAGCAGATCGCGATGAGGTGTGCCGCCAGGAACAGCGCCCCGCCCACAACGGTGTCGAGTTCCATACCTGCGTCGCCCGCGGCCGAAACCGCCATGACTGCGGCCAGCAGCCTCGCATCTGCCGTGCGGATGCGGCTCAGGGCATAGGCGGCGAGCGCGGCCACCGAGCCGCCCTTCAGCGCAATCAGGAAGGTTCCGCCTAGAGCCGTGTCGCTCAGCAGCCAGAACGCAGTCGCCATCGCGATCCCGGCGAGCAGCCAGGGGCGATCCTCCATCAGCGCATGTCGCGTCCCGCCCCGTGCCATTGCCGCGCTGACTGCCCTTGAACCCGGCACCCTGCAAGCCCTAGTGCGCGCGCGATGGCATACGACGTACACGTGATCGGCGGCGGGCTCGCCGGCAGCGAGGCGGCATGGCAACTCGCCCGCCGCGGGCTGCGCGTGCGGTTGTCGGAAATGCGCGGCAGCGGCAATACCACGCCCGCGCATCAGACCGACGCGCTCGCGGAGCTGGTCTGTTCGAACAGCTTCCGCTCGGACGATGACGAGAAGAACGCGGTGGGTCTGCTGCACCACGAGATGCGCCGGCTCGACAGCCTGGTCATGCGCGCCGGCAAAGTCGCGCAGGTGCCCGCGGGATCGGCGATGGCCGTCGACCGCGACGTGTTCTCGGCCGAGGTCGAGCGCGAGCTGCGCGCGCTGCCCAATCTCGAGATCGTTCGCGAGCGCATCGACGCTTTGCCGGCCTCGGGCGTCACGATCGTGGCGACCGGCCCGCTCACTGCCGCGGCACTCGCCGGCAGCGTCGCCCGCGCAACCGGCCAGGAGAGTCTGGCGTTCTTCGACGCGATCGCCCCGATCGTCCACCGCGACAGCATCGACATGGACATCGCGTGGATGGCGGCGCGGTGGGACAAGGGCGGCAAGGACTACATCAACTGTCCACTCACGCGCGAGCAGTATGAGGGCTTCGTCCATGGTCTGCTCGACGGCGAGAAGACCAACTTCCGCGAGTGGGAGGCGGGCACCCCCTATTTCGAAGGCTGCATGCCGGTCGAGGTGATGGCCGAGCGCGGACCCGAAACGCTGCGCTTCGGGCCGATGAAGCCGGTCGGGCTCGACAACCCGCACTGGGCGACGCCCGAGCACCCCGCGGGCCGCTGGCCTCACGCCGTCGTGCAGCTGCGGCAGGACAACAAGCTCGGCACGTTGTGGAACATGGTCGGCTTCCAGACCAAGCTGAAGCACGCCGAGCAAGTGCGGTTGTTTCGCACCATTCCGGGGCTCGAACAGGCCGAATTCGCGCGGCTGGGCGGATTGCACCGCAACACCTTCCTCAACTCGCCGCTGGTGCTCGACCGGCAGCTCCGGCTGAAGGACGCGGAGCACATCCGCTTCGCCGGGCAGATAACCGGCTGCGAAGGCTACGTCGAAAGCGCGGCGGTCGGCCTCGTGGCGGGGCTCATGGCCGCGGCGGAACTCCGCGGCGAGGAGTGGACCGCGCCGCCCCGAACCACCGCACTGGGCGCGCTGCTCGCGCACATCACGGGCGACGCCGAGGCGGAGACCTATCAGCCGATGAACGTGAACTTCGGCCTGTTCCCGCCTTTGCCCGAAGTCAGGAAGAAGGCCCGCAAGGAAGCTTACACCGAGCGCGCCAAGGCCGATCTCGGCGCCTGGCTAAGCCAGTTGCGGGCGCCTGCCTAACAGCCGCACTTCGGCTTGGCCGCTCGCTTCGGCGCGGTAGTGGCGAACTCGGCCTGGCTCAGTTCGCGGTTGTGATCGGCGTCGGCCGCGTCGAACCGGTTGGCGGTGGCGACCGCCCACTCCTCGAAATCGAGCAGGTTGTTGTGATCGGTGTCGAGCTTGCGGAAGGCATCGGTGCGGCTCGACAGCATCTCGTTGCGGGTGATCCGCAAGTCGCGGTTGCGGTCGTAGCGGAAGAACCGCTGCTGTTCGCGCGTAAGTTCGGTCGCCTCGGGCGGAGCCGGGCCGCGCAGGTTGGCCGCCCGCACAGTCGGCAGGTCTTCGGGGTTGGGGGACGGTTTCGCGGCCATCGGCGGCGGAGCGCCGCGTTCGACCGCTGCCCTCCCCTGCCACCAGAACAGTCCGATGCCGACCATCGCCAGCGCGATCACTGCCCCGAGCACAAGCCGGTTCACGCTGCGCCGCTTCCCTGCATGGCCGGCACCATAGCCTAGCGGCCGAGCAAGCCAACCCGCATCGCAAACAAGGCGTCGCTCCGGGCGGTCATCGGTTTGCGCCCTTCGGCAAGCGCCCGCCGCCCCAGTAGTTCGAGCACCGACACTCCGCGCAGCGCACGCGGGAGGCGCTGCCGCTCCTGCGGCTCGGCCGCCAGCAGCGCGGCAGCCCGGTCACGCTCCTGCGAACTGGTGACTTGCATCGCCAGGTCCGCCAGCGCCCAGCGCGTCCCCGCAGCTACCGCGGCAGTGACGGACCGCGCTTCGCCCGCCACCCGCGCCAGCGCCCCGAACGCCAACCCCCGGCCGCTGGCGAATGCCGCAATCGCGGTGCTGCCCAGCGGTGCGGGCTCCAGCAGCTGCTCCCAGGCGTCGACCAATCCGGTCAGCGCCTGTTCCTCCCCGCCCCATCTTGCCCCAAGGGCCGCGAGCATGGGATCACCCTTCGCCCGCTGCGCCGCGGGCAGCGCCAATTGCTCGCGCCACCAGGCGAGCCGCATCTGGCCGAGCATCGGCTCCTTCGCCTTGCCCACCAGCCGGCTCAGCCGCGTGTCGAAGGATAGCAGATCGCTCAGGAAAGGCCTCGCGAACGCCGGGGTCTGCGCCAGCGCCACCTGTTGCAGCGCCGGCAAGGGCTCGGCGGTCAGCATCGCCGCATCAGACACGGAGCGGCGCGCCGGACAGCTGTAACCGTGTCCGCATACGATTCATTAACCCTGTGCATGCGCGAACCGATAACCAAGCTCCGTCTAGGCTGTTGCCACGCATCGTTTCAGGACCAGGAAATTGCCATGCGGGCCACGAGCAAGATCGTGAGGCTGATAAAGTCTCACACCGGAGGACAGGCGACCATTATCGTCGGGCTGGCGATGCCGGTGCTGATCGGCGCCGCGGGCTATGCCACGGACATGGCACAGCTTTACGTCTGGAAGCAAGAACTGCAGCACTCGGTTGACCAGGCGGCGATCGCCGGCGCGTGGGCCCTCGCCAAGAACCCCAGCAGCAACAGCTACACCACGCGCGCGCAGCAGGAATTCACCGCCAACCAGAGCCAGACCGCCGATTTCGCGGCTACGCCGACCATCCAGCTCGGCAGCTACGGCGGCGGCACCAACAACAGCGTGATCGTGTCGTCGAGCGCGAGCAAGACCTTGCCCTTCTCGGGCTATCTGATCGGCCGTCCGCTGCAGGTGCGCGTTTCGGCGCAGGCGACGTTCGCGCAGGGCGGCACCTACCAGGCCTGCCTGATGGCTCTCAAGAAGGGCCAGGGCGGAACGTTCGTCGTCGGCGGCAATGCCACCGTGACGGCGTCGTGCGGGCTCGGCGCGCTTTCCTGCGAAGACGATGCGATCTCGATCGGGGGTTCGAGCAACGTCACCACCGACACCATCGTTACCTGCGGCACGGCGGATGTTCCCGCCAGCCTGGAAAGCAAGGTCACCGAAGGCGCCACGGTGAGCAATCCGTTCGCCTCGCTCCCGGCCCCCGTGCCCACCAGCACGACGGGGAAGACGCTCGCCTGCCCGGCGAACGGCAAAGGCACTCAGAACATCAGCCCTGGTATTTACACCGGCGGCTTCAACGTGACCTGCAAGGTCGTCATGGCAACGGGAATCTACGTCATCGACGGCGGGGTGCTTGATCTCACCAGCAACAATGCGAACATCACCGGTACCGGCGTGATGTTCGTCCTCAAGAACGGCGCGCAGCTCAAGATGGGCGGCAGCGGCAACGGCGGGTACGTCAATCTCTCGCCGATGGAGGCGGCCGACTTCGTTGGAACCGACAACGAAGCCTACAAGAACATGTACGGCGGAATGCTGGTTTTCGAAGACAAGACTGGTCAGACGTCGCCGGTGAACCACGTGTTCAACGGCAACGCCGACGTATCCGTACGCGGCACGTTCTACTTGCCGAACGGCAACCTGACGGTGAACGGCAACTCGAACACGACGCCGCTGTGCTTCCAGCTATGGGCATCGACGCTGAGCATCAGCGGCGATACGACCATTTCTACCACCTGCACCAGCACGCAGACCAACTCGGCCGGCTCGACCGCTGCGGGTGTCAGGCTGGTCGCATGAGTATCTTCCGCGCCATCCTCTCGCGCGTACTGCGGGACCGCTCTGGCACGATGGCGATTGAAACCGCCATCGTCGCGCCGGTGCTCGCCACCCTCTGCCTCGGCGCGTTCGAGACAAGCCGGATCGTCTCGCGGCAGGAGCAGCTCCAGAGCGCCGCGAGCGAAGCATCGCAGATCATCCTTGCGGCGGTCAACGGACCCGGCGTCAGCTCGAGCGACCTCGAGACCATCATCGAGAATTCGCTGGATCTGGCGGCAAACCAGGTGGCGATCGCCGACCGCTATCGTTGCGACACCAGCGCGACGCTGGTCACGACCATGCCGGCGCCGCCGACATGCGCGGCGTCCAAGCCCATCTCGAGCTACGTCCAGCTCACGATCACCGATACCTACACGCCCGTGTGGACCCAGTTCGGTATCGGGGGGCCGATCAACTATCGCATCGTCCGGATGGTGCAGGTGTCATGACAACTTCGCTCTGCAAACGCCTGTGGATGAACGATCGGGCCGCGTCCGCCCTCGAGTTCGCTCTGCTCGCCCCGGTGTTCTTCGCCCTGCTGTTCGGCGTGGTCGCGGTGGGCATCTATACGCAGAATTACAACGCGATCCGCTCGCTCGCCAGCGACGCCTCGCGCTTCACCACGGTCGAATACGAGAAGAACAACCGGATGTCCGCGACCACCATCGAGGACAACGTCCAGTCGATGGCGGTCTCGTCGCCCTACTTCCTCAACGCGAACAACCTGGACGTGGTAGTGACGCCGGTGGACCCTAGCCGCGTATCGGGCGCGTCGGAGTGCAGCAGGAACATTACCTACCGGCTTCCCGCGATTTTCGGCGGCATCGCGATCGACAATGTCGCGATCTCCTATTCGCGGCCGATCTTCGTCCTCAACACCTGACGCTTCCGTCGCGGCGCGATGCGAAGCGAGTGCGCGGTTCGCGCGCGAATTCCCGAACAGTCTGAATGAATTAACCCTGCCTGTTGAGGCTGCACTTACGCGCCGGCGTTAATGCGCACGATGTGAAGAACCGCGCTCAACGTGTTGTCTTTCCTGCCGGTGCGTTTCTGCGCCGCCTCGCGCGCGACCGCGCGGGCAACACGCTCGCGATGATCGCCGCTGCGCTCATGCCGATGATGGCGCTGGTCGGTGGCGGGATCGACATGGGGCGTGCGTACCTGTCGCAAAGCCGTCTCCAGCAAGCGTGCGACGCCGGCGGGCTTGCCGCGCGCAAGAGCCTCGGCACTGCGGCGCCCACTGACGGACACATTCCCGAGGCGGTGGCGGACACCGGGCAGCGCTTCTTCAACATCAACTTCCGCGCCGGATCATACGGCACCCAGCAGCGCGACTTCGTGATGACGCTCGAGACCGACAACTCGATCACCGGAGTGGCCCGCGTCATCGTGCCAACGACCATCATGCACATGTTCGGCTTCGAGCAGGTGCCCGTCGCTG
>JBQCFR010000007.1:0-2528 GCA_051958885.1 Tsuneonella sp. | reverse complement strand
GCCGGCGGTTTTCTGCTCGCGCACAACCATCCTTCGGGCGATTGCCGCCCGAGCGAGGAGGACGTCGCCGCCACCCGCCATCTTGCAGCAGTTGGCGCGGCGCTCGAACTCGAGCTGGTCGACCACGTGATCGTCACGCGCCACCGCGCGCTGAGCCTGCGCGCCGGCGGTTACCTCTAGACAGCCGCGCACGCTTCGCCGAACACTCCCGCCACAACGAAAGAAGGAGCAGGCGATGGATTTTCGGCCCAACGAGCGCATTGCGATCGACCTCGGCGACGACGGGGTGGCGCAAGTCCGGCTGATCCGCGCCGACAAGATGAATGCCCTCGACCCCGAGATGTTCGCCCGGCTGATCGAGGCAGGCCAGGCGCTGCACGACATGAAGGGGCTGCGGTGCGTCGTGCTGTCGGGCGAAGGCCGCGCGTTCTGCGCCGGGCTCGACCTGTCGAACTTTGCGCGCCAGCCCTCTCCGGACGAGCCCGACCTGACCGAGCGCACGCACGGGGCCGCCAACCGCGCGCAGCAAGTGGCGGTGCAATGGCGCAAGCTGCCGGTGCCGGTCGTCGCGGCAGTGCACGGTGTGTGCTTCGGCGGCGGACTGCAGATTGCCAGCGGCGCCGACATCCGGGTCGTTGCGCCGGATACGCGCATGGCGATCATGGAGCTCAAGTGGGGCCTCGTGCCCGACATGGCCGGCTTTGCGCTCTGGCGCGGGCTGATCCGTGACGACGTGCTGCGCGAACTGACTTACACCCACCGCGAATTCACCGGCAGCGAGGCGAAGGAGTACGGGCTCGCCACGCACGTCGATGCCGACCCGCTTGCCAAGGCGACGGCGATCGCGCGCGAGATCGCCAGCAAGAACCCGCATGCCATCCGCGCCGCCAAGCGGCTCGCGAACGCGATGCACGACAAGTCCGGCGCCGAGCTGCTGCTCGAAGAGAGCCGCGAACAGCACCCTCTGATGCGCTCCAAGAACCAGGTCGAGGCGGTAATGGCGGGAATGGAGAAGCGCCCCGCGGTGTTCGACGAGGTCTGAAGCCGCCCGCCGCTTAGCTTTGCGCAGCTTCGGCACGATCCGCGCGCGCCGCGCGTTGCGCCCGCATGGATACCACCGAGGTAGTGCAGCGAGAGGCTGCGCCGCTGTTCGCGTTCGACAGCAAGGTGCGCGACGTGATGATGCGCTATCGCAAGACCCCGCCGGTGCGGGTGATCTCGTGGCTGAGCGAGGTCGGAGACCAGCCGCAGCTGCGCGTGGTCGGCGGCGCGGCTCTCGCGCTCGGCGTGTTGCGGGCGGACTTGCGACTGGTGCAGGCAGCGGCGCGCATGCTGTTCGCGCACGAGGCCGCGGTGCTGCTCAAGAACGCGGTCAAGGACCGCGTCGACCGCACTAGGCCGAAGATCGCGCCGACCCCAGCGGAGCAGGAGCCCCATCCGGGCACCGACACGAGCAAGGAAGAGACGAGCTTTCCTTCCGGCCACAGCGCGGGCGCGATCGCGGTCACGCGCGCATTCTCGCGCGTCTACCCGCGGCGCACCGGCGTGGCGCTCGCGCTCGGCACCAGCGTTGCGGCGGCGCAAGTGCCGCGCTGCTCGCATTATCCGACCGATGTCGCTGCCGGCCTCGCCGTGGGTGCGGTTGCCGAGAAGCTTACCGACTTCGCCTGGCGGCTGGCGGCCCGGCTGGTGCGCTAGCCGAAGATCGCCGCCGCCTGCATCCCGGCGACGACCTGCTCGCCATCGGCGTTCCACAGCCGCAGCCGTTCGCTCGAATAGCCGTGGTCGGCATGATCGCTGGCGGTCTCGGCGAGGTACCATCCCTCGCGTGTCTGCGCTGCGGGATCGAGCAGGTTGAAGCTCCAGTTGATCGAGCTCAGCGGGCCCTGCCGGCGCATCGCGCGCATCGCGCCCGGCGGCAGCGCATCGCCGATCAGGATCATTTCCATTTCGGGCGTGAGCCCCTCGCGCTCGTCGAGGCGTACCCACCGGCGCACGACCGGAGCGCCGGGCCCTTGTTCGTCCTGCGCGCGGCGGATGTCGAAGTTGTCGGTGAAGAACTTGCCGCCGGTGCCCTTCATCGCCGGCTCGGCGCTCTCGGGCGGGCCGGGCCAGGGCTCGGCGCGCGCCGCGGGATGCAGCGCGTTGGGTTCGCGCGTGTCGCCGAACAGGAACAGCGCGGTGAGCGCCAGCTTGCCCTCGCGATCGATCTCGCTGCGAACCTGGGTGACGTTGCGCCCCTGACGCACCAGCGAGACGCGGAAGGCGGCCCGCTCGCCGATCGGGGCGACGAAGCCGACTTGGGCGGCGCGCAGCGGAGGGAGGTCGGGCAGCGCCTTGCGCGCCGCGCACATCGCCAGCAGCGTAGAGGCGCCGCCGTAGAGCGTGCGGCCCTGCATCCAGTCGCCCGCGGCGGGCAGGGCGACTTCCTCGTCCCCTGCGGGAATGGCGTCGATCAGTGTCTTGAAGCTCATCGCGGGTTCCATATCGTCAATTCGAGCGCCCGCTACCCCTGACGTAACGGCAAG
>JBQCFR010000006.1:0-4060 GCA_051958885.1 Tsuneonella sp. | reverse complement strand
GGTTGCGGTGACCCGCGAGGGCGGGGTGACGCGATCGAGCGTGTTCTCGCGGCCGACCGCGTCCATCTTCGGCGGGCAGGGCGCGATCGTCGATCTCGGCGCGGACCCGCAGATGGTGATGCGCCCGCGCGCGTTCCAGCTTGTCGCGCTAGGCGAATACGGCGGGCGAATCGCCGGCGGCAGTCGCACCAGCGCGCAGGCGCTGCTGCGCAACGCGCTTCGCGAGGCGCGCCAGTACGGCAGCGACGCCAGGCTCGCCGCCGGCGGCCGCCGCGCGCCGATCGATACGGGCGACGACATCCCGATCGACCCGCGCATGGTCGACAATGGCGCGCAGCGCGGGGACGACGTGCTGCTCACCCGCTTCGATGCCGCCGCGCTGGTGCCGGTGGTGAACGGCGCGCAGCCGCTCTACGTCGCGGTGCAGCGCGAAGCGGACATCCGCTCGGTCCTGGCGCTGCGCAGCGAATTCCCCAAGCTCAAGCTGGTGCTCGTCGGCTGTGCCGAAGGCTGGCGCGCCGCCGACGCGATCGCCGCCGCCGGTGTGCCGGTGATCGCCGACCCGCTCGACGATTTGCCCGCGAGCTTCGAGCAGCTCGCCGCGACGCAGAGCAACGTCGGCCGGATGGTGCGCGCGGGCGTGAAAGTGGCGCTCGGCGGGCTCGCGGGGTTCACCGGCGACCAGGCGCGCAATTCGGTACAGTTCGCCGGCAATCTCGTCGCGCTCACCCGCGTGCCCGGCGCGACCGGGCTCACGTGGGGGCAGGCGCTCGCCAGCATCACCTCGGTGCCGGCGGCGATCAGCGGCTACGCCGGCAAGCTCGGCGTGCTCGCGCCGGGGGCGGCGGGCGACGTGGTGATCTGGAGCGGCGATCCGCTCGAGCTGACCTCGGCGCCCGAGCATGTCTACATCGACGGGGTGGAGCAGCCGCTCGACAGCCACCAGACCCGGCTGCGCGAGCGCTACCGCGACCTAGACACCAGCCAGTTGCCCAAGGCGTACGACTGGTAGCACTGGCCGCTGGTCGGTGGGCGATTGACAAGCGCGATCACGCGGGGAAGATTTGCTTCCCCTCCAGCGGGTTGGGAGCGCCGCCGTGGGCCTCGCAATGCTGTCAGCAATCGTCCTCGCGACCGCCACGCCGGCGGCCGCGACCGATTCGCCGGGCATCATCTGCGACGATCGCATCGTCGTGCTGCCCGGCGAGCAGCCACTCGGTACGCCGTGCCCGAGCACCGGTAGGGTGCAGGCGAGCGAGGTGCCCGAGCGCCAACCAGGTGAGATCGTGGTTACCGGGTCGGGTCCGCCGCCGGGCGACCCGCTGGCCGAAGTCAACGCGCAGACGTTCGAGGCGATGGATCAGGTCGACAAGGCGGTGATCGAGCCGATCGCACACACCTATCGCGACGAATTGCCCAAGCCCGTGCGCAAGGGCCTCGGCCACTTCTTCCGCAACCTGCGCGAGCCGGTCGTGGCGCTCAACTTCCTGCTGCAGCTGAAGCCCGGCAAGGCGGCCGAGACGCTGGGGCGCTTCGCCATCAATTCCACGCTGGGCGTCGGCGGGCTGCTCGAAGTGGCCAAGCGCAAGCCGTTCAGCCTGCCCTACCGGCACAACGGCTTCGCCAACACGCTCGGCTACTACGGCGTGAAGCCGGGACCTTTCCTGTACCTGCCGCTGGTGGGCGCGACCACGGTGCGCGACCTATTCGGCACTCTCGCCGACGCCGCGGTGCTGCCGACGGCGGTCGGCAAGCCGTTCAACGGGCCGGCCTACGGCGTGCCCGCCTACGTCGTCACCTCGCTCGATTCGCGGATCGAGTTCGACGCCGAGCGCCAGCGCATCCGCAACGCGGACGAGCCCTATAGCGAGATGCGCGAAAGCTACCTCAAGTCGCGCCAACGGGAGATCGACGCGCTGCGCGGCAAGAAGGCCGAGGAGCCCGCGCCCGCAAGCCCGCCGGCGACCACCGAGATCTCGCTGATCGAGCCGCTGCCGCTGGCGCTCGATGTCGACCTGGCCGTCCCGGCATCGTAAGCTCGGCCCCAGGGTCGCGCCCGGGAGCTTGCCATGAACCCTGCGCTCACCTCGCTGCTCGCCGCCGCCCTCGCCTTCGTCGGCACGCACTTCGCGCTGTCGCACCCTTTGCGCGCCCCGCTGGTGCGCGCCATCGGCGAGAAGGGCTTCCTCGCGCTCTACTCGCTCGTCGCGCTAGCCACGTTCGGCTGGCTGATCGTCGCCTTCCGCGCCGCGCCCGCGGGCGATCTCGGCGGTTCGGGCGACTTGGGCTGGGCGATCGCCACGCTGCTGACGATTCCCGCGCTGGTGCTGTTCCTCGGGTCGCTCCGCGGCAATCCGGCGCTGCCCGGCATGCCGGCCGAGGCCGCCGGGCGCGAGCCGCGCGGGGTGTTCGCGGTCACCCGCCACCCAATGATGTGGGGCTTTGCCCTGTGGGCGATCGCCCACCTCGTACTGTGGTGGGACTGGCGCACGGTGATCGTCGCCGGTGCGGTGCTGATTCTGGCGCTCGTCGGTGCGCGCCTGCACGACCGCAAGAAGCACGCGCTGACGGGCGAAGCGTGGAGCGGATGGGAAGCGAGGACGAGCTACTGGCCGCGGTGGGGCGCGCTGCTCCGCGCCGGCCCGCTCCTATGGATGAGCGCGGTAGTGGTCTGGCTCGCGGTCACCTACGGCCACATCGACGCCGCCGGCGTGCCGGCGGGCGTATGGCGGTGGCTGTAGCGCGCGTCAGGCCCGCGCCTCTTCCACGCCGGCGCTGTTGTGGCGCAGTGCTTTCAGCACCGTGTCGACGATGTGCGGCGCGTTTAGGCCGGCTTCGTCGTACTGGCGCGCCGGATCGTCCTGGTCTTGAAAGCGGTCGGGCAGGCGCATGGTGCGGATCTTGAGGCCCGCGTCGGTCAGTCCCTCGTCGCTCGCGCGGGTGAGCACGTGCGCGCCGAGGCCGCCGATTGCGCCTTCCTCGACCGTCACCACCACCTCGTGCGTGCGCATCAGCCGGTCGATCAGTGCAGTGTCGAGCGGCTTGGCGAAGCGCAAGTCGGCGACGGTGGTCGAGAGGCCCTTGGCCTCGAGCGCGTCCGCCGCTTTCTCCGCCTCGGCGAGCCGGGTGCCGAGCGACAGCAGCGCGACCTTGGTTCCTTCGCGCACCACCCGGCCCCTGCCGATCTCGAGCAATTCGGGCGTCTGAGGTAGCGCCGCGCCGGTGCCGCTGCCGCGCGGATAGCGGAAAGCGATCGGCCCGGTGTCGTGCTCGGCGGCGGTGTAGGTCATGTGGACCAGCTCCGCCTCGTCCGCCGGGGCCATCACCACCATGTTGGGCAGCGTGGCGAGATAGGTAACGTCGAAGCTGCCCGCGTGAGTCGCCCCGTCGGCGCCGACCAGCCCCGCGCGGTCGATCGCGAAGCGGACCGGCAGGTTCTGGATCGCCACGTCGTGGACCACCTGGTCGAACGCGCGCTGGAGGAAGGTAGAATAGATCGCGCAGAACGGCCGCATCCCCTGCGCGGCGAGCCCGGCGGCGAAGGTCACCGCGTGCTGCTCGGCGATGCCCACGTCGAACGCGCGGGTCGGGTGCGCACTGACGAAGCGGTCGACCCCGGTGCCGCTGGGCCTCGCAGCGGTAATCGCGCAGATCCGCGGGTCGCTGTCGGCGAGCTTGGCGAGCGTGTCGCCGAACACGTTCTGGTAGGCGGGCGGACCGCCGGCGCTCTTCTTCTGCTCGCCGGTGATGACGTCGAACTTCTGCACCCCATGGTACTTGTCGGCGCTGTTCTCCGCCGGGGCATAGCCCTTGCCCTTCTTGGTCACCACGTGGACCAGGATCGGCCCCTGCTCGCTGTCGCGCACGTTCTCGAGCACCGGGATCAGGTGGTCGAGGTTATGCCCGTCGATCGGCCCGACGTAGTAGAACCCCAGCTCCTCGAACAGCGTGCCGCCGGTGACCATGCCGCGGGCGAATTCCTCCGCCTTCTGTGCGGTATCATGCACGCGACGTGAGATGCGGCGGATCGCTTTTTTGGCGAGATGGCGCAAGTGCAGGT
>JBQCFR010000005.1:0-4034 GCA_051958885.1 Tsuneonella sp. | reverse complement strand
GACGAGAGCGGGGGGCGCCGGCTTCATGCCCGCGGCGCTGCGTTCGAACAGCGTGCAATCGAGCTCCGCCTCGACGCGCGCGATCGCTTGCGTCAGCGCGGGCTGCGTCAGGTTGATCGCCTTCGCTGCCGCGGTGACGGTTCCGTGGCGGACCGTCGCGGCCACCGCCGCAAGGTGCCGAATGTTGGGAGGGCGAGGCGCCGTCATGCCAGTTGCTTTAGCACAAACTTATCGGCCGCGGCGCGATTGGATTGGCGAGCGCGTGCTCACTGCGTCAATCCGAGGCCCGCAGCCCAGGAGAGCGCATGGCCGGCATCGTGGTGCAGAACATCGAACGCGCTTCGCCGGAGGTGATCGACGGTCTCGCCGCGTGCGGGGTGGCGACGGTCCACGAAGCGCAAGGGAGAAAGGGTCTCCTCGCCAGCTACCTGCGGCCGATCTATCCCGGTGCGCGGATTGCCGGCAGCGCGGTGACCATCAGCGCTCCGCCCGGCGACAACTGGATGCTTCACGTCGCGATCGAGCAGCTGCGCGACGGGGACATCCTGCTGCTCGCACCGACCTCTCCCTGCGAAGACGGCTATTTCGGCGAGCTGCTCGCGACCAGCGCGAGGGCCCGGGGCTGCCGCGGGCTGCTCATCGACGCCGGCGTGCGCGACGTGCGCGATCTCACCGAGATGCGCTTCCCGGTGTGGGCCAAGGCGATGTTCGCGCAAGGCACCGTCAAGCACACGCTCGGCAGCGTCAACGTGCCGGTGGTCTGCGGCGGAGCGCACGTCGAGGCAGGCGACGTGGTCGTCGCCGACGACGACGGCGTGTGCGTGGTCAGGCGCGCGGAAGCGGCCGAGGTGCTCGACAAGGCCCGGGCGCGCGAAGCGAGCGAGGAGGTCAAGCGCCGGCGCCTGGCTGCGGGGGAGCTGGGCCTCGACATGTACCAGATGCGCGAGCGGCTCGCAGCCGAAGGGCTAACGTACATCTGATGCGGCAGGCGCGGGTCATGTGGATGCGCGGGGGCACGTCGAAGGGCGGGTACTTCCTGGCGGACGACCTCCCCGCCGACCCCGCCGAGCGCGACCGGTTCCTCCTGCGCGCGATGGGCAGCCCGGACCTGCGGCAGATCGACGGGATGGGCGGCGCCGATCCGCTCACCAGCAAGGTCGCCATTGTCCGCAAGTCGGCGCGTGACGGGGTGGATGTGGACTACCTGTTCCTTCAAGTCGCGGTCGAGGAACCGCGCGTGTCGGACCAGCAGAACTGCGGGAACATCCTCGCCGGGGTGGGACCATTCGCGATCGAGCGCGGCCTCGTGACACCGCAGGGGTCCGAAACCCGCGTGGTGATCTACATGGAGAACACCGGGCAGATCGCGGTCGCGACTGTGCAGACGCCCGGCGGCGAGGTGACGTACGCGGGCAATGCATCGATCGACGGCGTTCCCGGCACCCATGCGCCGATCCCGATCGAGTTCCGCGATACCGCCGGTTCGAGCTGCGGCGCGCTGCTGCCCACCGGCAACCTGGTCGACGAGGTGGCCGGCGTCTCCTGCACGCTGATCGACAACGGCATGCCGTGTGTGGTGTTTCGCGCCGGGGACGTCGGGGCGAGCGGGTACGAGAGCCGCGAGGAGCTCGAGGGCGAGGCGTTCGCCCCGGTCCGCGCGCGCGTCGAGGCGATCAGGCTGGCCGCGGGCCCGCTGATGAACCTGGGCGATGTCGCGGCCAAGACGGTGCCGAAGATGACCCTGATCGCCCCTCCGCGCAGCGGCGGCGCGCTGACGGCCCGCGTGTTCATCCCTCACCGCGCGCATGCGAGCATCGGCGTGCTGGGCGCCGTCACCGCGGCAACGGCTTGCCTCATCAAGGGCTCGCCCGCCGCCGAAGTGGCGGCCGTACCCGAGGGTCGGCGCAAGATGCTGAGCATCGAGCATGCCTCGGGAGAGACGAGCTGCGTGCTCGAGCTGGACGAGCGGGGGCAGGTCGCCTCCGCCGCGATCCTGCGAACCGCGCGCAAGCTGATGGACGGAACCGTCTATGCCTGACCGCATCGTCAGCTGGGTCCCCGCGCCTTCGAAGCCGCGTTTCGTGCCGCCGCCCGGCGCTGTCGACGCCCATTGCCACGTGTTCGGGCCGGCCGAGCGGTTCCCCTTCAGCGCCAGGGCCAAGTACCTGCCGCAAGACGCCACGCCCGAGATGCTGTTCGCGCTTCGCGACCGCTTGAGCTTTTCGCGCAGCGTCATCGTCCAGGCGAGCTGCCACGGCACCGACAATTCGGCCACGCTCGCCGCCATCGCCAAGTCGGGCGGCACCGCGCGCGGAGTCGCCGTGGTCGATCCCGCGATTGACGAAGCCGAGCTCGCGGCGCTGCACGAGGGCGGCATCCGCGGCGTCCGCTTCAACTTCCTGAAGCGGCTGGTGGACCATGCGCCCAGGGACAAGTTCCTCGAAGTCAGCCGCCGCTTGCCCGCCGGCTGGCATGTCGTGATCTACTTCGAGGCCGAGCTGCTCGAGGAGCTGCGGCCGTTCATGGCCGCAATTCCGGTGCCGCTGGTGATCGACCACATGGGCCGTCCGGACGTGAGGCAAGGACCGGATGGGCCGGACATGCGCGCTTTGCGCGCCTTGCTCGGATCGCGACCCGACATCTGGTTCAAGCCGACCTGCCCCGACCGGCTCGATCCCGCGGACGATCCGTGGGATGCGTTCGTTGCAGCGGTGCGCCCGCTGGTCGAGGACTATCCCGATCGCTGCATTTGGGGAACCGACTGGCCGCACCCGAATATGCGGGACAACCCGCCTGACGACGGGCGCCTGGTCGACGTGATCCCGCGCATCGCGCCCACCGCCGAGCTTCAGCGCAAGCTGCTGGTCGACAATCCGGCCAGGCTCTACTGGAGCGATTGATCGGGCCGGGCCGGACCCCGCATTGTGGGGGGCCCACGAAACGAAATCTAGCCGGAATGGCCGTTGCCTGCCCGCTGGACTCGACCTATGCCGTGAACGAAAGTTGCCTTTCAGAAAGCCCCAACGCAAGGATTGACCATGCGCGAATATCTGCAGTTCTACATCGACGGTAAGTGGGTCGATCCGGTTACGCCCAAGACGCTCGACGTCATCAACCCCGCCAACGAGGAAGTCTGCGGGCACATCTCGCTCGGCTCGGCCGAGGATGTCGACCGGGCGGTCAAGGCCGCGCGCAAGGCGTTCGAGACCTGGTCGGTGACCACCCGCGAGGAGCGGATAGCGGTGCTCGAGCGGATCGTCGCCGAATACCAGAAGCGCTTCGACGACATGGCCAAGGCGATCACCGAGGAGATGGGCGCGCCGGCCTGGCTCGCGCAGCGCGCGCAGGCCGCGATCGGCATCGGCCACCTCTCGACCGCGATCGAGGTGCTCAAGACCTACAAGTTCGAGGAAGACCGCGGCTCGACCCGCGTCGCCAAGGAGCCGATCGGCGTGTGCGGGTTCATCACCCCGTGGAACTGGCCGATCAACCAGATCGCCACCAAGGTCGCCCCGGCGCTCGCGACCGGCTGCACGATGGTCTTGAAGCCGTCCGAGGTCGCGCCGTTCAGCGGCTATGTCTGGACCGAGATCCTCGACGCCGCCGGCGTGCCGGCGGGCGTGTTCAACATGATCAACGGCGACGGGCCGACCGTCGGCGCGGCGATCGCCTCGCACCCGAGCGTGGACATGGTGTCGTTCACCGGTTCGACCCGCGCGGGCATCGAGGTGGCGAGGAACGCCGCCGCGACGGTCAAGCGCGTGCACCAGGAACTGGGCGGCAAGAGCCCGAACATCATCCTGGAAGACGCGGACTACCAGAAGGCGGTTGGCGGGGGGATCGCGGCGGTGATGATGAACTCGGGCCAGTCGTGCAACGCGCCCACCCGCATGCTGGTGCCGAACAAGAAGATGGACGAGGCGATCGCCATCGCCAAGGCGACCGCCGAGGCGCATGACGTGGGCGATCCCAACGGCAACGCCAAGATGGGCCCGGTCGTGTCGGAAGTGCAGTTCAACAAGATCCAGGGACTG
>JBQCFR010000004.1:0-2169 GCA_051958885.1 Tsuneonella sp. | reverse complement strand
AGTACACGATGGGCTACCATCGGAATCCGGCGAACAGCCTCGAGAAAGCGCAGCTCGACAAGAAGGCCCACATTGCGGCCAAGATGTACCTCCAGCCGGGTATGCGGGTGCTCGACATCGGCTGCGGCTGGGGCGGGCTCGCGATGTACCTCCACAAGCATTACGATGTCGAAGTGCTCGGCGTCGCGCTCGCCGAGGATCAGATCGCCTTCTGCAAGGAGCGCGCCGCGGCCGAGGGCGTGGCCGACCAGGTCAAGTTCGCGCTGATGGACTACCGCGATGTGCAGGGCGAGTTCGACCGGATCAGCTCGGTCGGGCTGCTCGAGCACGTCGGCACTCCGCACTACCCGCAGTTCTTCGAGCACACCGCGCGGCTGCTCAAACCCGACGGGGTGATGTTCAGCCATTGCTGCGGCCGCGCCAAGGGACCGGGCAGCACCGATGCGTGGACGCGCAAGTACATCTTCCCCGGCGGCTACATCCCCGCGCTGAGCGAGCTCGTCACCCAGTCCGAGAAAGCCGGGTGGCAGGTGATGGACGTGGAGGCGATGCGCTTCCACTACAGCCACACGCTGGAGGAATGGTACAACCGCACGGTGCTGCACAAGGACGAGATCGTCGAGCTCTACGACGAGCAGTTCTACCGCATGTGGCAGTTCTACCTCGCCGGGGCCGAGCAGAGCTTCCGCAACGGCAACATGGTCAACTGGCAGATCGTCTATGTGAAGGACCGCACCGCCATCCCGATGACGCGCGACTTCATGTACGAGGAGAGCGCGCGGCTGCGCGAGAGCGACGTGGCGCCCGCCTGGAGCCTGGACCCGGGGCTGAGGGAAGCGGCGGAATAAACGAACCACAAGGAACTTTGGCTGCACTGCAGCATTTAGCGCCTCGGTGAGTGCGCGCATCTTCAATCGGCTGATCGGCTCGGCGGTCAAGCGCGGCCGGCTCGAGCTGGTTCATGCCGATGGGCAGGAAGTCGTGTTCGGCGAACGCGCGCCCGGCTTTCCCGAGGTCCGCATCCGCTTCGCCGACAGCAAGGTCACGCGCGACATCCTGCTCGATCCGCGGCTCGGCGCGGCCGAGACGTTCATGGACGGGCGGCTGATCATCGAGCGCGGCGACGTGATGCAGCTCGTCCAGCTGCTGCGGATGAACGCGGTGTGGGAGGACGGCGCCGACTTGAAGCCGCCGAGCCTGCTACGCCGCCTGCGCAACCGCGCCGGCTTTGCGCTCGAATCGGTCAACCAGCGCCGCAGTTCGAAGCGCAACGTCTCGCATCACTACGACATCGGCAACGCGCTCTACCGGATGATGCTCGATGCCGAGCACATGCAGTACAGCTGCGCCTACTGGCCGCGCGCCGACATGACGCTGGCCGAGGCGCAGGAGGCCAAGCTGGCGCACATCGCCGCCAAGCTCGCCCTGCAGCCCGGCGCGCGGGTGCTCGACATCGGCTGCGGCTGGGGCGGCATGGCGATCTACTTGGCGCAGAAGGCCAAAGTCTCGGTGCACGGGATCACGCTGAGCGAGGAGCAGATCGCCCTCGCCCGCGAACGCGCCGCCGCCGCCGGCGTGGCCGACCGCGTGACCTTCGAACTCGCCGACTACCGCGAGCTGCCCGCGCGCGGCGAACGGTACGACCGGATCGTGTCGGTCGGCATGTTCGAGCACGTCGGGCGCCCGCAGTTCGAGACCTTCTTCCGCGCCTGCGCCAACCTGCTCGAATTCGACGGCGTCATGCTGGTGCACACGATCGGCCGGATGGGCGGCCCCGGGACGACCGACGCGTTCACCCGCAAGTATATCTTCCCCGGCGGCTATATCCCCGCGCTGAGCGAGGCGGTCGGCGCGAGCGAGAAAGTGCGCCTGATCGCCACCGACGTCGAGACGCTGCGCCTGCACTACGCCCGCACGCTGCGGGCGTGGTACGCCAACTGCGTCGCCAACCGCGACGCGATCGTCGCGCTTTACGACGAGCGGTTCTACCGCATGTGGACCTTCTACCTCGCCGGGGCGACCGCGGCCTTCGAGAGCGGCGGCATGTGCAACTACCAGATGCAGTTCGCCCGCAGTCGCCACGCCCTGCCCCTCACCCGCGATTACCTGGCGATCGCCGAAACGGGACTGCTCGCCAGGACGAGCGTTGCGGAGCGCGAGCCCGCCTGA
>JBQCFR010000003.1:0-14880 GCA_051958885.1 Tsuneonella sp. | reverse complement strand
CCGCCGCTGCCAGCGCGGCAAGGCGGCGCCCGCGAACGATGGACAAAGCGGCGCCCGCGCACTTAGGACTGGCGGGCATGAACATCGCTCGCACATTCCTCCTCGCGGCGGGCCTTGCGCTCGCTTCCTGCAGTGCCGTTCCTGCTGCAGCGCCGCCCTCTGCCAGGGCGGCTTCCGCCGCGCCCGTCCAGCCCTTCGTCATCGCCGCGAATCCGCTCGCCGCGCGCGCCGGAATGGAGGTGCTCGAACGGGGCGGAAACGCCGCGGACGCGGCGCTGGCGATCCAGGCGATGCTCTCGCTGGTGGAGCCGCAATCCTCAGGGATCGGCGGCGGGGGCTTCCTCGACTATTACGACGCCGGCAGCGGCAAGATCACCATCTACGATGGCCGTGAGACGGCGCCCGCGCAGGCGAGCGCGACGATGTTCCTCGATGCCCAGGGCAAGCCGCTCGCGTTTGCCAGCGCGGTGGTGAGCGGCCGCGCGACCGGGGTTCCCGGCGCGATCGCAGCTCTGGCCGCTGCTCACGCGGATCACGGCGCGCTGGCGTGGAACACGCTCTTCGGCGCCGCTATCCGCACGGCCGACGAAGGATTCATCATCAGTCCGCGCCTTGGCCGCTTTCTCAAGCAGCCGTGGCCGGAACTCTCGGTACCGGACGCCAACGCGTATTTCTCGCACCCGGACGGCACCCGTATGCAGGCGGGCGATCGGCTGACCAACCCTGCGTATGCCGCTTTCCTGCGCCGTTTCGCGGAGCACGGGCCGGACGCGCTCTACAAGGGCAGCACGGCGGCCGAGATCGTTCAGAAGACCCGCGCGGCGCCGCTCGGCGGTACCATGACGATGGCCGATCTGGCGAACTATCGCCCGGTCAAGCGCGAGCCGGTGTGCGCCCCCTGGCGCGCTTACCGCGTGTGCGCGCCGCCACCGCCCTCCAGCGGGGCCGCCTTCCTTGAGCTGCTCGGCCTGCTGGAGCGTACCGATATCGCCAGCCGCGGACCTGGCGATCCGCAAGCCTGGTACCTGTTCGCCCAGGCTAGCCGGTTGATGTACGCCGACCGCGACGCCTACTTCGGCGATCCCGCGTTCGTGAAGGTGCCTGTCGCCGGGCTGCTCGACCCGGCCTATCTCGACGCGCGCGCCGCGCTGATCGGCCCGACTGCGGCTCCGAAGGTGACCGCGGGAACGCCGCCGGGCGCCCACGTGCCCGCCGCCGACCGCACGCGCGAGCCGGCGGGCACTTCGCACTTCATCGTTCGCGACGCGCACGGCAACGTGATCTCGATGACCACAACCGTCGAATCGATCTTCGGCACCGGGCGCATGGTCGACGGGTTCTTCCTCAACAACCAGCTTACCGATTTCTCGTTCGATCCCGTCCGGCCCGACGGCACCCCCGCGGCCAATGCGGTAGCGCCCGGAAAGCGGCCGCGATCGTCGATGATCCCGCTGATCCTGCTCGATCGGGACGGCCGCTTCGCCGGCGCGATCGGCTCGGCGGGGGGCAGCGCCATCCTCGCCTACGTCGGCAAATCGCTCGTCGCGGCGGTCGACTGGGGGCTGCCGATGCAGCAGGCGATCGCGCTACCCAACCTGATCGCGCAAGGGGCGGTCGCAGGCGCGGAAGTGGCGGACTTCGACCCGGCGATCGTCGCCGGGCTCGAGGCGCGCGGCGTCAAGCTGGTGCCTGGGCAAGGGGAGGATTCGGGGGTGCAGGGCGTCCTGATCCGCGACGGCCGGATCGACGGCGGCTACGACCCGCGCCGCGAAGGAGTGGTTCTCACAGCGCCGGCAAGCCCCGCGAGAGACTAGGGCGCCTCGCTCCCCACCGCCTCGGAGATCGAGGCGAACCCGTCCCGCTGCATCAGCGCTTCGAGCCCGCGCACGATGCGGCGGGCGATCCCGGGCCCCTGATAGACCATCGCGCTGTAGAGCTGGACCAGGCTCGCGCCGGCACGGATGCGCTCCCACGCGTCCTCGGCGGTCGCGATGCCGCCGACACCGACCAGCGGGATCGCCCCGCCGGTCGCGGCGCGGAAGTCGCGCAGGCGCTGGAGCGCGAGCGCCTTGAGCGAGGCGCCCGACAGGCCCCCTGTCTCGCCCCTGTGACGCGAATGCAGCGGTGGGCGCGAGACGGTGGTATTCGCGACAATCAGCGCGCCGAGCCGCCGGTCGAGCGCGATACGCGCGATGGCGTCGATGTCTGCCGGTTCGAGATCGGGCGCGACCTTGAGGAACACCGGCGACCCCTCCGCTCCGCGCGCATCGAGCACCCCGTCGAGCAGCCCGGTCAGCGCGCCCTCGTCCTGCAAGGCGCGTAGGCCCGGGGTGTTCGGGCTCGAGATGTTGACCGCGAGATAGTCCCCCAGCGGGGCCATGATCCGGGCCATCGCCGCGTAATCGGCCCCCCGATCGGCCGAATCCTTGTTCGCGCCGATGTTGATCCCGACGACGCCGCGCCGGGGGCGCCTGGCGAGGCGCGTCCGTGCCGCCTCGCCGCCGCCGTTGTTGAACCCCATCCGATTGATCACCGCGCCGTCCTCGGTCAGGCGGAACAGCCGCGGGCGCGGGTTGCCGGGCTGCGGCAGCGGGGTGATCGACCCGACCTCGGCGAAGCCGAATCCCGCGCCGAGCAGCGCATCGGGAACTTCGCCGTCCTTGTCGAAGCCGGCCGCCATGCCCACCGGGTTGGGAAAGCGCAGCCCGGCGAGCTCGGTCGCGAGCGGTCCGGGGGGCTGCGGCGTGCGCCAGGGCGACAGCTTGAGCGCCGCCAGCGCGAGCCCATGTGCCGTCTCCGGATCGAAGGCGTAGAGCGCGGGCGACAAAAGCCGGAACAGCATACGCGCGCGGCTATGGCCGGGGCGGGCGCCGCTGTCGAGCCGCCGGGCCGTTAAGTCCGTTTCGGTGCGATTCGGTAACGATCGCCGGCAGGCGTCGCGTTCATACAATCAAATGGCCGCGCGAATCGCGTATTGCGGCAATGCGACCCGAAGGGCTCGAAGCTGCGAAGCAACGAGTTCCTCCACTCACAAGGGCGGCCAAGCGCAAGCGCGGCCGCCCTTTTTTTGCGCCATCTGCTAACGACTCGCAAGTGGCGGTTTCCCGTTGAAACGTGGCGCGCCGCACCATAGGTGCAAATCGGAACGAAACGGTCCGATTTAGTCATGCGTCTGTCTAACCTAGCCGATTACGCGGTCGTCACGATGAGCGCCGCCGCGCGCCACTGCGGCGGCGCGCGCACCAGCGCGGCCGAGCTGGCGGACGAAACGGGGCTGCCCGCGCCGACGGTGCAGAAGATCGTCAGCAAGCTCACCGCCGCGGGGTTACTGCGCACGACGCGGGGCGCACGCGGCGGGCTGCAGCTCGCGCGCCCGGCCGCGGCGATCACGCTGGCGGACATTGTCGAGGCGGTCGAAGGACCGATCGCGCTCACCCAGTGCGTCGAGACGCGCGATTGCAGTCTCGACCACACCTGCAGCGTCCGCCCCCATTGGGCGCTGGTCAACGATGCCCTGCGCGGAGCGCTGGCCGACGTGCCGCTCACCCGCCTGGCGCAAACGGAAGCGGCATGAGCGAAGACATCGACATCAGGGACCGCGATGCCCGCGAAGCAGCCGCACGCGCGGCGGACTACGAGCACGGCTGGGCGAGCGACATCGAAACCGATTTCGCGCCCAAGGGCCTCAGCGAAGACACCGTCCGCTTCATCAGCGCCAAGAAGAACGAGCCCGCCTGGATGCTCGACTGGCGCCTCAAGGCGTTCCGGCTGTGGCAGGAGATGGAAGAGCCGGACTGGGCCAAGCTCGGCTATCCGCCGATCGATTACCAGGACGCCTATTACTACGCCGCGCCCAAGGTGAAACCCAAGCTCGAATCACTCGACGCGCTCGATCCCGAGATCAAGGCGGTCTACGACAAGCTCGGCATCCCGATCGCCGAGCAGGAAGTGCTCGCCGGGGTGGAAGGGGCGCGCAAGGTCGCGGTCGATGCGGTGTTCGACAGCGTCAGCGTCGCGACCACGTTCCGCGAGGAGCTCAAGAAGGCGGGCGTCATCTTCCTCTCGATCAGCGAGGCGATTCGCGAGCATCCCGAGCTGGTAAAGAAGTGGCTCGGCCGCGTGGTGCCGCAGCGCGACAACTACTTCGCCACGCTCAACAGCGCGGTGTTCTCCGACGGCACGTTCGTATGGATCCCCGAAGGCGTGCGCTGCCCGATGGAGCTCAGCACCTACTTCCGCATCAATGCCGAGAACACCGGCCAGTTCGAACGCACGCTGATCATCGCCGAGAAGGGCAGCTACGTTTCCTACCTCGAAGGCTGCACCGCGCCGATGCGCGACGAGAACCAGCTCCACGCTGCGGTGGTCGAGCTGGTCGCGCTCGAGGATGCCGAGATCAAGTACTCGACGGTGCAAAACTGGTACCCCGGCAACGCCGAGGGTGTGGGCGGGATCTACAACTTCGTCACCAAGCGCGGGCTGTGCCAGGGCGCGCGGTCGAAAATCTCGTGGACCCAGGTCGAAACCGGCAGCGCGGTGACCTGGAAGTACCCGAGCTGCGTGCTCAACGGCGAGGATTCGGTCGGCGAGTTCTACTCGGTCGCGGTGACCAACAACTTCCAGCAGGCCGACACCGGCACCAAGATGATCCACAACGGACGCGGTAGTCGCTCGACGATCATCTCCAAGGGCATCAGCGCCGGCAAGTCGAACAACACCTACCGCGGCCTCGTCCGCGTCGCCGCCAATGCGGATGGCGTGCGCAACTTTACCCAGTGCGATAGCCTGCTGCTCGGCCACGACTGCGGCGCGCACACCGTGCCCTACATCGAGGTCAAGAACCCCACCGCGCAGATCGAGCACGAGGCGACCACCAGCAAGATCAGCGACGACCAGCTGTTCTACGCGATGCAGCGCGGGCTGGGGCAGGAGGAGGCGGTGGCGCTGATCGTCAATGGCTTCGCCAAGGAAGTGCTCAAGGAGCTGCCGATGGAGTTCGCCGTCGAGGCGCAGAAGCTGCTGGCGATCTCGCTAGAGGGGAGCGTGGGGTGATAAGCATAAGCCGAATTGGTCGTGTGACGATTGGAACAGCGTTTGTCTTGAGCGCCGTTCAATCGCCAGTTTTCGCGGAAGGCACTCCCGCTTCTCTGAGCGCGCCCTGGATTGCTTGTCTAAAAGAGAACTCAGCCTCACTGGCGAAGGGTTCGGACGCTGCCGACATCGTGGCGGAGGGGGTGGAGCTTTCCTGCTCGACCGAGCGGGATGCGCTCATCGATGCGATGCGGCGTGATCGGTTTCCTGATCAAGATCGCTGGATAGTTCATAAAGCAATGATGATTCAAAGTCTTCGCGAGGCGGGGCGAAAGATCGCAATCCAAAGTGTGCTGGGAGCGCGAGCGAGGTCTGCCCGGTGACCGACCGCAAGACTCTCCAGCTCCGAGATTCGTCCGAGAAAGCCGACGTCCCGCCCGCGCTCAAGAAGCGCGGGCGTGGCTGGGAGATTTCGGAGAAGCGGCTCGACGTGCTGCACGAGCAGGCGCGTGAGATGCGGCGGCATTCGTCGGAGGCGCACAAGGCGCTCGCCGAGCGCTTCGCCAAGGCCGATCTCGGGCGCTACAAGTTCACCCGCCACGCGGTGGTCGGCTCGGCGATCGTCGACTTCAACTGCCACAACCTCGGCATGGCGATCATGATCGACGAGGCGGGGGCGGACGAGGCGCTCGCCAAGCGGCGCGATAAAAGCCTCGAGGCGGTCGGCATTCGCGTGATGCGGATCGAGGCCGCCGCCATCCTCGAGAACATCGACGAAGTACTCGCGCGGATTACCGCAGGGATGCGCCTGCGGATCGCCGACAAGCAGGAGGCCCGCGCGGCGCATCGCCGCGCCAGCGCACCCCGCCAGGCGAGGAGCCGATCGTGAGCCGAACCGCTCTCGGCGTCCTGATCGCACTCGCCGCGCTCGCCGCGCCCGCTCTCGCGCAAGGCGATGCGGCTAGTGATCTCGCCGAATCGCGGCTGCGCGGGTGCCTGCTGGCCGGCTCTTCCGCAGCGCCCCGGACGGGCCTGCGCGAGGCGGTGGTGGCGGTGCGCGCCTACTGCAAGCCGCAAATCGACCGGGTGCACGCGCTCCGTGTCGCGGCGTCTGCCGCCGGGCTCACCGGCAAGGCGGCCGACCTCGCCGAACAACGCACCGACCGCGCGCTGAATGACGAAATCGCCCGCGCAGTCGCCAACTTCACCGGATTGACGCTCTAGACATGCTGACCATCGACAATCTTCACGCCGAAATCGCCAGCGAGGGCAAGCCGATCCTCAATGGCCTCTCGCTCACGGTGAACGCGGGCGAGGTCCACGCGATCATGGGACCCAACGGCGCGGGCAAATCGACCCTCGCCTACGTGCTCGGCGGGCGGCCGGGATACGAAGTGACCGCCGGCTCGGTCACGTTCCTCGGGCAAGACCTGCTGGCGATGGAGCCGCACGAGCGCGCCGCGGCGGGCCTTTTCCTGGGCTTCCAATATCCCGTCGAGATTCCCGGTGTTTCGAACGTTCAGTTCCTGCGCGAAGCGCTTAATGCGCAGCGTTCGGCGCGAAATGAAGCGCTTCTTTCGGGGGGCGAGTTCCTCAAGCTCGCGCGCGAGAAGGCCGCGCTGCTGCGGATGGACATGGATATGCTGAAGCGCAACGTGAACGTCGGCTTCTCCGGCGGCGAGAAGAAACGCGCCGAGATGGTCCAGATGGGCATTCTCGACCCGGCGTTGGCGGTGCTCGACGAGACCGACAGCGGGCTCGACATCGACGCGCTGCGGATCGTCGGCGAAGGCATCAATGCGATCATGCGCAAGGACAACAAGGCAGTGCTGCTGATCACTCACTACCAGCGGCTGCTCGACTACGTCGCGCCGGATTACGTGCACATCCTCTCCAGGGGCCGGATCGTGAAGACCGGCGGGCCCGAACTGGCGCGCCAGCTCGAGGACGAAGGTTACGAGAGCGTCGCCGGGACGGTGGCGGCATGAGCGTCGTCGCCGCCCTCCTCCTGCTTACCGCTGGGCCGCCGGCCGGAGTCGATCCCGCTCTCGCCGCGCAGGTCACCGCGATCGCCAGTAAGCTGCACGAATGGCGCGGCGCCTGGGGCGTCGCCGGCAAAACCCTCGGCTGCAAGACTGCGCGCACGACCGGCGACGAGGATATCGACGCGATCGGCTGCGCCGCGCTGCTCGCCTGCGTCAAGCCGGCCTACCCGCAGCTCAAGGCGATCGCCGATGGCAAGGGCACGGTCGACGAGAAGAAGCGCAAGATCGGCGCCAAGCTCGCCACGCTCGACACCTGCATGAAGCAGCACCGCGGCGAGGGGATCGCCGCGCTCGCGCTCGCCCGCACCGGCAAGCTCAAGGCGCAGCCGTGACGCTCGCCGTGCTCCCGTCGAGCCGCGACGAGGCGTGGCGTTACGCCGATATCCCCGCGGTCGCCCGGCTGGGCGCGGACGCGCTTGGTACGTGGCGCGAGGTCGCGGTGCCCGCCGGCGAAAGGTGGTGCGACTGCCTCGTGCTCGCCGGCGCGTCGCCCGAGCTCAGCCGCTTGCGGTTGACGCTGGAAGAAGGCGCGCGCGCCGCTCTGTTCGCGGTCAATGCCGGGGGTGACTACGCGCGGCTCGAGGTCGAGGTCACGCTCGCCAGCGGCGCACATTTCGAATTCGGCGGGGTGACCATCGGCGGCGGAGACGCAGTGCGCGAATTCGTCACCCGCGCGGTTCATGCCGAGCCCGGCGCGAGCAGCAACCAGGTCGTGCGCGCCGTCCACTGGGGCGAGGCGACCGGCAATTTCCTCGGCCGGATCGAGGTCGCGCGCGCGGCGCAGAAGACCGATGCGGCGCAGAGCTTCAAGGCACTGCTGCTCGAGAAGGGCGCGAGCGCCAACACCAAGCCCGAGCTCGAGATCTTCGCCGACGACGTGAAATGTGCGCACGGGGCCGCGATCGGCCAGATGGACGAAGCCGCGCGGTTCTACATGGCGAGCCGCGGCCTCCCGCCCGAGGCCGCGCGCAAGCTGCTGGTGCGGGCATTCCTCGGCGATGCGTTCGTCGCGATCGAAGGCGAAGCGGACCGCGATCGGATGATGGACGCCGCGCTCGTGGCACTGGGGGACGCGGCGTGAGCGAGGGCCTCAAAGCGCCTCCCCGGTACGCGGAGGTGGCAGCGCGCAGCGCTGACGGAGGGGAAGTGCAACAAGGCACGGCGGCGGAAGAGGCAAGTCCCCTCCACCACCCTGCGAGTGGTTCCCCTCCCCGTCCCGGGGAGGCTCTTCGCGGCGACTTCCCCGGCCTGGTCACGACGGACGGCGAGCCTTGGCACTACCTCGACAGCGCGGCGACCGCGCAGAAGCCGCAGGCCGTCATCGATGCGGTCACGCGCGCGATCGGGGCCGACTACGCGACGGTCCATCGCGGGGTGTACACCCGCTCGGCCGAGATGACCCTCGGCTACGAGGCCGCGCGGCGGCGGGTCGCGCAATTCATCGGCGGGGCGGAGGACGAGATCGTCTTCACCCGCGGAGCCACGGAGGCGATCAACCTCGTCGCCTACACGTGGCCCCATAAGGGCCGCGTGCTGCTGTCCGAGCTCGAGCACCATTCGAATATCGTCCCGTGGCAGCTCGCCGGCTGGGAGGTCGACGTCTGCCCGCTCACGTTTGACGGCACGATCGACCTCGACGCCGCCGAAGCCATGCTCACCCCCGAGCACACGATGGTAGCCTTCGCGCACGTCTCGAACGTGCTCGGCTCGGTGCTCGACGCCCGCCGCGCGGCCGAGCTGGTGCATGCGGTCGGCGCGCTGCTGCTGCTCGACGGGTGCCAGGCTGTGCCGCGGCTGCCCGTCGATGTGGCGGAGATCGGCTGCGATTTCTATGCATTCTCGGGCCACAAGCTCTACGGGCCCACCGGAATCGGCGCGCTGTGGGGCAAGGCCGAGCACCTTGCGGCGATGCCGCCGTGGCAGGGCGGCGGATCGATGATCGACACCGTCTCGTTCGAGCGCACCACCTACGCGCCGCCGCCGCAGCGGTTCGAGGCGGGCACCCCAGCGATCGTCGAGGCGATCGGGCTCGCCGCGGCGTGCGACTATGTCGCGGGGGTAGGTCTCCAAGCGATCCACGCGCACGAACGCGCCCTCGCCGGCGAATTGCGCGAGGCGCTGCGCAAGATGAACGACGTGACGGTGTTCGGGCCGCAGGACAGCGCCGGCATCGTCAGCTTTGCGATAGACGGCATCCATCCGCACGATCTCGGCACGATCCTCGACGAGGAGAACGTCGCGATCCGCGCCGGGCACCACTGCGCGCAGCCCCTGATGACGCACCTAGGCGTGCCCGCCACCGCGCGCGCCAGCTTCGGATTGTACAGCAACCGCGCCGACGTCGCCGCTCTGCTGCGCGGGATCGAGCGCGCGAGGAGACTTTTCGGATGACCGACGTGACTGATGAGACGAAGCGCTACGTAGCCGCGCCCGCGCCGAACGAGGATATCGTCAAGCCGCGCCGCGCCCGCGTGTCCGACGCGGTCGATTCGCACGAACGCGCGGCCGACAAGCTCGAGCGCAAGCGCGACTACCTCGAAGGGTTCCTGGCACAGAAGCCGCAGCCGGCGCACGCGGGTGAGCCCGGCGGGGCGCTGTACGAAGGCGTGATCGAGGCGCTGCGCGAGATCTACGACCCCGAAATCCCGGTCAACATTTACGACCTCGGGCTCATCTACGGCGTCGACGTGACCGACGAGGGCGACGCAGTGGTGACGATGACGCTGACCACGCCGCACTGCCCGGTCGCCGAATCGATGCCGGGCGAGGTCGAGCTGCGCGTCGGCGCGGTGCCCGGCGTGCGCGACGCAGAGGTGAACCTCGTGTGGGATCCGCCGTGGGGTCCCGACAAGATGAGCGACGAGGCGCGGCTAGAGCTCGGGATGCTATGAGCACGCTTGCCCCCGAACTGGCGATCTCGCTCGTCGATTACGGAGATGCGAACGACGCCGCGGCGTTGATCGATTTGCTCGACGCTTATGCGCGCGACGCGATGGGCGGCGGCGAAGCGCTGCCGGCCGCCGTGCGCGAGCGGCTCGTCCCCGCCCTCGCCGAGCACCCTGGCGCGTTCAGCCTCATCGCCCGGGTGGGCGGGCAGGCGGCGGGGCTCGCCAACTGCTTCACCGGGTTCTCGACGTTTGCCGCGAAGCCGCTGGTCAACCTGCACGATCTTGCGGTCTCGCCGCAATTCCGCGGGCGCGGGCTGGGCCGGGCGCTGCTTGCCGAAGTGGAGGCGGAGGCACGGCGGCGCGGCGCCTGCAAGCTCACGCTCGAAGTGCTCGGCGGCAACGCCCCCGCGATCGCGCTCTACGCGTCCGAAGGGTTCGCCCAATACGGGCTTGATCCCGCGATGGGCAGTGCCCAGTTCTGGGAGAAGAAGCTATGACCCAGACCACTCTTCGCCAGCGCCCCGCCGCCGTCACGCTGACCCCCGCCGCCGAGGCGCGGGTCGCCGACTTGATGGCCAAGGCGCCGGCCGGCGCGATCGGGGTGAAGCTGTCGACCCCGCGGCGCGGATGCTCGGGCCTCGCCTACTCGGTCGACTACGTCACCGAAGAGGCGAAGTTTGACGAGAAGATCGCTACCCCCGGCGGCACGTTCTACATCGACGGCGCATCGGTGCTTTACCTGATCGGCAGCACGATGGACTGGGCGGAGGACGATTTCACCGCCGGCTTCGTGTTCGCCAACCCCAATGCCAAGGGCTCGTGCGGGTGCGGCGAAAGCTTCATGGTATAGGTCGGCGATGGATATCCGCCGCCATGCGCTGAACAGCGCGCTCGATGGGGCTTTGAGCGGCGTGCGCGATCCATACGCCCGCCGCACGATCACCGAGGCGGTGATAAAGGCGTTGGCGAGAAGGCCCAAGCGGGAGCCGCCCGAAGCCGGCCTAGCCGTTCCAGCGGTGCCGCCTTGCGGACCCTTGCCGCTACAGGGCGGCGCCGCAGCGCCGCTCGATGTCTCGAACTAGCGCTTGAGCGCCTTCACGCAGGCCGCGCGGTCGACGTCGAGCCCGTCGCTCGCGCGACGGGCGTCGACATAGGTCGCGGTCGGCTCCGCGCCGGGCCGCGCCGGGTAGAGATAGACGTCGAGTACGCAGGCCTCGCCCGAGAACTGCAGCTTGCGCGCGTCGCCCTCCCACACGTCGAGCCGCGGCGTGCCGAACTCGCTTTGCAACTTCGCGGTGGTCGCGCCGAGCACGCTTTCGAGGCCGGGCAGCGTCATTACCCGCGGGGCCCGGAAGCCGGTCCCCGCAGGCGGCGGCACCCGTGTCGCCGGAACGCGCACCGCGCGCGCGGTCTCCGCGCGGGAGACCGAAGCGGGGGGCCCCGGGGTCTGCGCGGTGCACGCGGCGACCAGCGGAACGAGGGCGAGAAGAAGCGGTCTACGCGGCATTGGCGCCTCTGCGGCGGTGAACGAGATGGGTCGCGGCGGCAGCGCCGAGCACGGGCGCGAGGAGATTGACGAACGGGACGACGAGCAGCGCTGCCACGATCCCGCCGAGGCCAAATCGCGCGAGCGAATCCAGCGGCGGGCGCGTCTGTCCGAACAGCCGGTGGCGGCGCCACGCCATCTCCTGCAGCTCGATTCCGAGCAGCCACGCGTTGACCGCCCAGAACAGCAAGGCGGTGCCCACTCCCGTCGCCAGCAACAGGATCGCGACCGGCAGCGCGGCCAAGTTGACTAGCAGCGTTCGCGCGGTGGACTTCAGCGCGTTGGCGAGATCTTCGACGAGCGGAACCCGCCGGGCCGACGCCGCGGCAGCGGGATAGTGCCTTTCCTCGACCGCGATGACAACGTCGTCGGCGAAGAACTGCAGCACGGCCAGTGCGACCACTCGGAACAACAGCCATGCCGCGACGATCGCCGCGATCACCGCCAGCAGGCCGGCGAAGCGGGTTCCTTCGTCGATCCCGAGCCGCGCGCCCGCCCAGTCGAAGGCGTACGAACCGAGCCATGCCGCCAGCACAAAGATCGCGATCGTCATCAGCAGCGACTTGGCGAGCACGCGCACGATCCGCGGATCGCCGAGTTGTGCAAAGGCGAGCGCGAAGGCGGCGGGAATGCGCGACATCGGCGGCGGTGTCGCGCGCAGGCTGGCCCAAGTCAATCGGCTGCGGGCGCGCTTGGCCTTGGCGCGAGGCACGCGAGCGGCTAGTCGCGCGCTGCCTCGCACCAGACAAGGATCTTCCGTGCCCGAACCCCGCTACGACGTTATCGCCATCGGCAACGCCATCGTCGACGTGATGGCTCCGTGTTCGGAAGCGCTGATCGGTGAGCTGGGGCTCAACAAGGGCGGCATGACGCTGGTCGACGCCGCTGGCGCGACCCGCCTGTACGACGCAATGGGGCCCGCGCGGGAGATATCGGGCGGCTCGGCCGCGAACACGCTCGCGGGCCTCGCCGCGCTCGGCGCGCAGTGCGCCTTCATCGGCCAGGTCGCCGACGACCAGCTCGGCGAGGTGTTTGCGCATGACATCCGCGCCGGGGGGATCGCCTTCGATACCCCTCCTCGCGCCGGCGATCCGCCAACCGCGCGCTGCCTGATATTCGTCACCCCCGATGCGCAGCGGACGATGAACACCTTCCTCGGCGCGAGCCAGTTCCTGCCCGCCGCCGCGCTCGACGAAGAGGCGATCGCCGCCGCCAAGGTGCTCTACCTCGAAGGCTACCTGTGGGATCCCGAAGAGCCGCGCGCGGCGATGCGGCGCGCGATTGAGGCAGCCCGCGCGGCCGGGCGGCAGGTCGCCTTAACTCTGTCGGAAGTCTTCGTGATAGATCGCCACGGCGCCGACTTTCGCGCGCTGATCGACGATGGTTTGATCGACCTGCTGTTCGCCAACCATCACGAACTCGAAGCGCTCACCGGCGCGGGCGACCTGGAGGCGGGCATCGCCGCGCTGTCGGGCAAGGTTCCGACGCTCGTCGTGACCTGCGGCCCCGAAGGGGCGGTCGCGGTCCGCGGCAAGGAACGCGCCGAAGTGCCCGCCGAGCCGATCGCCAAGGTCGTCGACACGACGGGCGCGGGCGACCTGTTCGCGTCAGGCTTTCTCTACGGTCACGTCAATGGCGAACCGCTGGCGACGTGCCTGCGCCGCGGAGCGATCTGCGCCGCCGAAATCATCAGCCATTACGGCGCCCGGCCCGAGGCGGACCTCAAGGCGCTGATGGCCGAGCATCTCGCCTGACCGGAAATCCCGCCGGTTAGCGTGCGCGCCCCACTCCCGGCACCAGCATCCCCACCCGCGTGCGGTAGTCGGCGTATTGATCGCCCAGGATCGCGGTGAGGTCGCGCTCCTCGTAACCGATCGCCGCGAGGATGTAGGCCGTCATGCCGGCGGCGAAGAGCAGGTGTCCGTCGGTCATCGTCGGAATCGCCCAGAACGCCAGCAGGAACCCGGCGTAGAGCGGATGCCTGACATAGCGGTAGAACAGCGGCTCGCGGAATTGCGGCGGCGAGGGCTGCGCGCCCCGGTAGTCGAGCCAGACCTGCTGCAGCCCGAACAGCTCGAAGTGATTGAGCAGCCAGGTGGTGACGAACACCAGCACCCAACCCGCGCCGAACAGCACCCACAGCAGCGTGGTCGGCCAGCCTGGCGCGCTCGACCAGATCACCGCGGGAATCGGACGCCAGAAGAGATACATCACAGCCAGCACTGCGGCCGTGGCGAGCACGTAAAGCGCGCGCTCTATTGCCGGGTGGACGAATCGCGCCATAGCGCGCTTCGCCGTCGGCCGCGCCATCAGACTGTGCTGCAACCCGAACAGGGCGATCAGGAGTGCATCGATGATGATTGCTGGCGCGAGGGACGGCGAGGGACCGACGTCGATGCTGCGCGGGACGATCAAATCGCCGACAAAGCCGATCAGGTAAACAAAGGCGGCGAAGAACGCGAAATAGGCGAGAACGGCGAAGCCGAGCCGAGCGAGGCGCATCGGACCTTCCCTTGAGAGGGCGACCCTGCGCACGATCTACGCCGTTTCGCCTCGCTTGTGAACTCCCGGGATCGGTTCAATGCAAGCTAACGCTGCCCTCCCGGGCAAGCTCGCGCCACCCGATGTCGCGGCGGCAGAAGCCGCTCGGAAAAGCGATGGCGTCGACTGCCGCGTACGCTTTCGCAGCCGCTTCGGCCACGGTCGCTCCGGTGGCGGCGACGCTCAGCACCCGGCCGCCGCTCGCCACCAGCTTGCTGCCCTCCAGGGCGGTGCCCGCGTGGAACACTTTGGCGCCGTTCGCCTCCGCTTCGCCGAGATCGATCGCGCCGCCCGTCTCGGGCGTGCCGGGATATCCGGTTGCGGCCATGACCACCGTCAGTGCCGCGTCCTGGCTCATCTTCACCGGTTGCACACCGGCGAGGCGGTTCTCCGCGCAAGCGAGCAGCAGTTCGCCGAGGTCGTCCTGCAGCCGCATCATCAGCACCTGGCATTCGGGATCGCCGAAGCGGCAGTTGTACTCGACCAGCCGCGGGCCGTTCTTGCCGATCATCAGGCCGGCGAATAGCACACCCTTGAACGGCGTGCCGGCGTCCTTCATCGCCTTGACCGTCGGCAGGACGATTTCCTTCATCGCTCTATCGAACATCGCCTGGTCGAAGACCGGCACCGGCGAGTAGGCGCCCATGCCGCCGGTGTTCGGGCCCTTGTCGTCGTCGAAGGCGCGCTTGTGGTCCTGGGCGCCGACCAGCGGCAGCACGTGCTCGCCGTCGCTGAGGGCAAACAGGCTGACTTCTTCGCCGTCCATGAATTCCTCGACCACGATCGAGGAGCCCGAGGCGCCGAAGCGGTTGCCCTCCAGCATGTCGCG
>JBQCFR010000002.1:0-7718 GCA_051958885.1 Tsuneonella sp. | reverse complement strand
AGGTCCACCTCGCCGACGATGCCGCTTACGAGCACCAGTTGCCCGAGAATGTCGCGCCGCTGATCGCTTCGCTGATGGCCGATCACGACGCGTTCCTCGCGCCGGCGACAACCAACGGCAAGAACGTTGCTCCGCGCGTGGCCGCGCTGCTCGACGTGATGCAGATCTCCGAGATCATCGGGATCGAAGGCGACAAGACCTTCCAGCGCCCGATCTACGCCGGCAACGCAATCGCGACGATCGAATCGAGCGATCCCAAGCTGGTCATCACCGTGCGCGGGACCGCGTTCGACAAGGCTGCGGCGGGGGGCGGCTCCGCCAGCGTCGAGGCGGTCTCGGGCGCAGGCGATGCCGGCCTCTCGACCTTCCAGGGCAGCGAGCTCGCCAAGAGCGAGCGGCCCGAGCTCACCAGCGCGAAGGTGATCGTCTCCGGCGGCCGCGCGCTCAAGGACGCCGAGACGTTCAAGGAAGTGATCTTCCCGCTCGCCGACAAGCTCAATGCCGGCGTCGGCGCCAGCCGCGCGGCGGTCGACGCGGGCTACGTCCCCAACGACTACCAGGTCGGCCAGACGGGCAAGATCGTCGCGCCCGAAGTTTACGTCGCGGTCGGCATCTCGGGCGCGATCCAGCACCTTGCGGGCATGAAGGATTCCAAGACCATCATCGCCATCAACAAGGATGAGGACGCGCCGATCTTCCAGGTGGCGGACATCGGCCTGGTCGGCGACCTGTTCAAGATCGTGCCCGAGCTGACGAGCAAGCTCTAAGGGCTCGCCGGTTGCTTTACCCGCCCTGCCGCGACTCGGGTCGCGGCTGGGGGCCGCGCAATGTACAAGTCTCTTCAGTGGTTTTTGTTTGCTGGGCTGGCGTTTTCGCCAGTTCAGGTCAGGGCAGAGCCGCTTCGGCTCGAACCATCTTCCAATTGGAACGTAAATTACGACGAGGACAGCTGCCGCCTCGCCCGCCTGTTTGGCAGTGGCGACAACGAGGTCTTGTTCTACGTCGATCGCTATGAGCCATCCGACAACCTCCTGTTGGTAGTTGCCGGGAAGCCGCTCACCGGGGGTCCGCAAACACGAGCACTGCTGCGTTTCGGACCTACCGGCGAGCAGCAGAGACGACCCGTCCAGGTAGGAGCCGTAGGCAAGTATTCGCCCGCGGGGGTCACTCCGCCAATTCGACTAGCAGGACCAGTGCAGGAGCAAGGTAGCGGCAGCGCGTCGTCTCCGGTTCGACCAAAAACGCGCGACCAGATCGCGGCGGAGGAGCTCGCCTTTGCGAAGGGCGTCACATGGCTCTCCGTCAGCGAATTCAGCTCTCGCGATTTGGTGCTGGAATTGGGCGACATGGCTGCACCCATCGCGGCGCTGCAAACGTGCACCCGGGAGTTGGTGACGCACTGGGGAATCGATGCCGAAGGGAACGGCTCGCTGACTCGTCCAGCGGGGCCCAAGGGCAATCCTGCCGAGTGGTTCTCGTCGAACGACTACCCTACCGAGATGCTGCGTGAAGGCATGGAGGGGTTGGTCCAGTTCCGGGTCATGGTCGATCAGAATGGCAAGCCGACAGGGTGCCACATCCAGAAGTCCACCCGTCCGCAGGGCTTCGACGATGCGGTGTGCAAAGCTCTGATGGAGAAGGGTGAGTTCGAACCGGCGCTCGACAGGGCCGGCCAGCCCGTCGCTTCGTATTATCACAGCGCAGTGCGCTTCGATATTCCCACCGCGACATCCAGTCGATCACGTGTAAGGCACTGACACGCAACAGGGCGTCAAATGCGCGCCCGCTCGAACCTCCGCACGGCATCCCCGCCAGGCAACTCCGCGCTACCCGCCGGCTCGAAGCCGAGCTTGCCGGCCAGCCGGATCGACGGGGCGTTTTCGGGGGCGATCATGCAGAACACCGGGAGCGCGTGGGTGCGGTCGAACCAGTCCAGCACCGCGGTCATCGCCTCTTGCGCCAAGCCCTTGCCGACATGCTCGGCGGCGACGATCCAGCCCGCCTCCGCGCGGTCGTCGAACTGCGGACCGAGCCCGCGGTAGCTGCGGAACACGCCGCAGTTGCCGATCAGCGTATCGCTGCCCTGAAGGCAGATCATGAACGCGCCGTAGCCGTAGATCTGCCAGCTTCCGGCGTTGCGGATGAAGCGGTTGAACCGGTCGCCGAGATCCTGCGCGCCGCCCAGATGGCGCCGGGTCGCCGGATGCGCGACGATCTCCGCCATGCGCCGCCAGTCCCCCTCGCGCGGGAGCCGCAGCGTGAGCCGCTCGGTGATGAGCACCGGCCCGCTCACAGCAGCGTGTCCACGACGTGGATGGCCACGCCGACGAGGCCGCCGACGATCGTGCCGTTGAGGCGGATGAACTGGAGATCGCGCCCGACCGCGCTTTCGACGCGCTCGGTGATCGTCGTCGCGTCCCACCGGCGCACCGTTTCCGACACCAGCCGCACGATCTGCCCGCCGTAGCGGGTGGCGACACCCACGGCCGTGCGGCGCGCGAAGCGGTTGATCTGGAGCTGGAGCCGCGGATCGCTGCGCAGCGCCTGGCCGAGCTCTCCCAGGCTCTGCGTGAGCACGCCGGACAGGCCCTCGCCGCCCGAGCGCGCCTGCGCGATCAGCGCGGCGCGGATGCGCTCCCACACGCCCATCCACCAGCTCGCCACCGCGGGATTGTCGAGCAGGTCCTTCTTCGCCTGCTCGATCCGGGCCCGCATCTCGGGATTGTGGCGCAAGTCGTGCGCGAGCTGCTGCAGCCCTTCGTCGAGCCGGGTGCGCAGCGGGTGGTCGGGATCGACGAGGACTTCGGCGAGCAGCTTGTAGAGCCCGTCGAGCACCGAGCTGGCGACCCGCTCGTCGAGTCCGGTCCAGCGCAGAATCGCGTTGGCGCGGGTGTGGATCACGTCGCGCACCAGCGCCTCGTTGGCCTCCAGCGTGATGCCCGCCCAGCGCACCGCGCTGTCGATCAGCGGCAGGTGGCGCTTGTCGGCAATCGCGGCCTCGAGCATCTGGCCGAGCAGCGGGGCGACCTCGATGCGGTCGGCCAGCGCCTTGAGCCCGCCGCGGACCGGGGTGCCGAGCCGTTCCGGATCGAGCGATTCGAGCAGTTCCGCCAGCAGCTCGGCCGCGCCCGCGCGGATGCGGCTGCCGGTTTCGCTGCGCCCGGGCTCGGCGAGGTATGCGCCGAGCCCGCCCGCGAGGTTCATCGCCTGCATCCGCCGCGCGACCACCGCCGGGGTCAGGAAGTTGTCCTGCAGGAACTGCGCCATCGTGTCGGCGATGCGGTCCTTGTTCTCCGGAATGATCGCGGTGTGCGGGATCGGCAGACCGAGCGGGTGGCGGAACAGCGCGGTCACCGCGAACCAGTCCGCCAGCCCGCCCACCATCGCCGCCTCGCTGAACGCGAGCACGTAGCCCCATGCGGGATGGACGCCGAGCATGCTGCGCGCGAGCAGGAAGGTGCCCGCCATGACCACGAGCATACCGGTGGCCGCGGCGCGCATGCGGCGGGCCCGGTCCGGCGGTAAAGGGGAGCCCCTCATGCGCGACAAACGCGTGCGCGCGGGGGAGGTTTCGCCGCTCACTCGGCGGGCAGGCTCTCGGCCGTCCGCGCACGCGGCGCGTTCTCATCGCCCGGCTTGTAGGTCAGGAAGCGCGTGCGCAGCCAAGGGCCGATCCGCTTCTCGAACCCGTCGGCGAGGCTGAAACCGGCGGGGATCAGCAGCAGCGTGAGCAGCGTCGAGAGCAGCAGCCCGCCGATCACCGTGGTGCCCATCGGCGCGCGCCACGCGCCGTCGCCCGAGAGCGAGATCGCGGTCGGCACCATGCCCATCGTCATCGCCACGGTGGTCATGATGATCGGCTGCGCGCGCTTGTGGCCCGCGTCGATGATCGCCGCCTTCTTCGGCACCCCTTGCGCCATTTCCTCGATCGCGAAATCGATCAGCAGGATCGAGTTCTTGGCGACGATGCCGAGCAGCATGAGAATGCCGATATAGACCGACATCGACAACGGCTGGCCGATGATTGCGAGCGCAATAAGGCCCCCGAGCGGGGCCAGCAGCAACGAGGTCATGTTGACCAGCGGCGAGACGAAGCGGCGATAGAGCAGCACCAGCACCGCGAAGACCATGAAGATGCCGCTGACGACCGCGGTGCCGAACGCGCTGGTCACTTCCTGCTGGCGCTTGTCGTCCCCCACCGGCGCGTTCGATACGCCGCGCGGCAGATTCTGCATGATCGGCAGCGCACGGACCTTCTCCATCACCGCGCCCGAGACGGCGCCCGGCGCAAGGTCTGCGCCGATGATGACGCGGCGCGACTGGTTGTAGCGCTGGATTTGCGTCGGGCCGGCGCCGAAGCGGATATCGGCGACGCGGCTCAGCGGCACCGAGCCGCCGCTCGCGGTGGGGACCGGCAGGTTGGCAATATTCGTCAGGTCACGCCGGTCGCCGCGCGAGAGCACCACGCGGATCGGCACCTGGCGGTCGCTGAGCGAGAACTTGGCCGCGTTCTGGTCGATCTCGCCCAGCGTGGCGATGCGGATCGCCTGACTCAGCGCGGCGGTGGTCACCCCGAGCGAGGCGGCAAGGTCCATGTGCGGCTCGATCAGCAGCTCGGGCCGCTGGAGATCGGCGTCGATCCGCGGCGCGACGACGCCCTGCACGCCGCGCATCTGCTCGACCAGCGTCTGCGCGGTGCGGTCGAGCAGTTCGGGATTGCTGCCCGAAAGCATGATCGACAGCGCGCGCCCGCTGCCGCCGCCACCGCCGCCGTTCTGACTGGCGAAGCTGATCTGCGCGTCGGGAATTGCCTGCAGCTGCGGGGTCAGCCGGCGCTGGAATTCGTTGCTGGTGACGGCGCGCTCGCTGGCCGGCTTGAGCGCCACGTAGAGCCGCGCCGACCCCTCGTTGATCGCCTCGAGCGAGCGCTCGACCTCGGGCTGGCGCTCGATGATCGCGTTGGCCTGGTCGGCGATGCGCTCGCTCTGCTCCAGCGTGGTGCCGGGCACCATGTCGATCGTCACCTGCACGGTGTCTTCGTTCGCGTCGGGCTGGAACTGCTTGGGTATCGCGGCGAACATGCCGATGGTCATCACGAACGCGAGCAGGCCGATGCAGAACGCGTAGAACCGGTGATCGTGCGCGCGTGCCCAGAAGCGATCGGCGAAGCTGCGGAAATAAGGGCCGAACGCGGGGATCATGCCGAGCACCAGCCGCGCCAGCCAGCCCACGCCGAGAGCGATGCCCGCCACCGCGAAGGGCACGATCAGCGCCGCGAGCAGCGCCGGTATGCCGGCCTTGGTCAGCAGCCCCCAGACCATCGTTCCGCCGATCACGGTGAGGATCACGATCCCCGCGACGACCACGACCGTCAGCAGCTTGGCCCACCACGCGCCGCCGACGCGATCGACCTGCGCGCGCATCTCCTCGCTGCGGCGCGTGTCGAGCGTCCAGTTGAGGATGCGCATGTAGAGGTCCATCGCGCGTCCTTCGCCGTGCGACTGCTGGCCGTGGGCGTGCAGGAAATAGGCGGCGATCATCGGCGTGATCATCCGCGCCACGGCGAGGCTGGTGAGCACCGCGGCGACGACGGTGAGGCCGAACGGCTTGAAGAATTCACCCGGGATGCCGGGCATCATGCCGACGGGTAAGAACACCGCGACGATCGAGAACGTGGTCGCCACCACCGCCAGGCCGATTTCGTCGGCCGCGTCGATCGAGGCCTGGTAGGCGGTCTTGCCCATGCGCATGTGGCGCACGATGTTCTCGATCTCGACGATCGCGTCATCCACCAGCACCCCCGCTACCAGGCCGAGCGCGAGCAGACTGAGCATGTTGAGGTTGAAGCCCAGCAGGCTCATGAACCAGAACGTCGGGATCGCCGACAGCGGGATCGCGATCGCGCTGATGATCGTCGCGCGCCAGTCACGCAGGAAGAAGAACACCACCACGATGGCGAGGATCGCGCCCTCGATCATCGCCGCCATCGAGCTTTCGTACTGGCTCTTGGTGTAGTCGACCGGGACGAACAGGCGGGTGAACTTGATCCCCGGGTTGTCCTTCTCGATCTGCTTCATCCCCTCGACCGCGTGGTCGTAAACGTAAACGTCCGACGCTCCGCGGGCGCGCTCGATCGAGAAGGTCACCACCTGCCGCCCATGCAGCTTGGTGAGCGAGGTCTGCTCCGAATAGCTGTCCGACACATCGGCAACGTCGGACAGCTTGACGGTGCGTCCGCCGCCGAGATTGATCTGCGTCTGCCCCAGTTCGTAGGCGTCGCGCGCGTTGCCGAGCACGCGGACCGATTGGCGCGAGCCGGCGATCTCGGCCTGGCCGCCGGCGGCGTTGACGTTGGTCTGGCGCAGCACGTTGTTGATGTCGCGCGCCGTCACCCCGAGCGCCTGCATCCGCGCAGGATCGACCAGCACGCGGATTTCGCGGTCGACCCCCCCGCCGCGGGTGACCTTCGCCATCCCCTCGATGCCGAGGAGCTGGCGCGCGATGGTGTCGTCGATGAACCAGCTGAGCTGCTCCATCGTCATGTCGTCGGCGCTGACCGCGAAGTAGGCGAGAAGCCCGCCGCCGTTGACTTCGACCTTGCGGACCTGCGGCTCCATGATCCCGTCGGGCAGGTCGCCGCGAATCTGGTCGACCGCGTTCTTCACCTGGTTGGTCGCCACGTCGGGATCGGTGCCGACGGTGAAGAACACGAAGGTGTTCGAGCTGCCTTCGGACGCGGTCGAGCTGATTTCCTCGACCCCGTTGATCGAGCGCACCGCGCCTTCGACTTTCTGGGTGATCTGCGTCTCGACCTCGGTCGGGGCGGCGCCCGGCTGGCTGACGTTGATCGTGACCGCCGGGAAATCGACCTCGGGGAAGTTGATCACCGTCATGCGGTTGAACGCGACCACGCCGGCGATGAGCAGCCCGATGAAGAAGATTATCGGGATGACCGGGTTGCGGATCGACCACGCGGAGAGATTGCGAAGGTTCACGGGCGCAGCGCTACTTGGCCGGCTTGGGCGCGACCTTGTCGCCCGGCGCGAGGAATCCGCCGGCGCGCAGCACGACCCGCTCCTCGCCGGACAGCCCCTGCGCGATCGCGATCCCCTGGTCGGTGACCACGCCGGTCTTGACCGCACGCCGCTGGACCTTGTTGTCCGGCCCGACGACGAACACGAAGCTGCCCTGGCTGTCGGTCTGGATCGCCGATTCGGGCAGCATCGGGGCGACGATCGTGCCGCTCGCAAGCTGCGCTGTGGCGAAGCCGCCCGGGCGCAGCCCCGGCGCGTAGGCGAGCGCGATGCGCGCCTCCCCCTGGCGGGTCTGCGGATCGATCGTCGGCGAAACCTGCCACACCTGGCCAGTGTAGGACCTGTCGCTGCTCACCGGCGTCACGGTCGCCTGCGCGCCGACGCGGATCTTGGCGAGGTCTTCCTCGCTGAGCTTGGCGAGCAGTTCCATCTCGCCGCCCTTGGCGATGGTGAACAGCGCGGTGCCGCCCGCGCCGACGGTCTGGCCGGGATCGACGTTGCGTTCGAGCACGAGTCCCGCGGCGGGCGTGTATATGCTCAGCCGCGCGGTGCGGGCCTGCAGTTCGCCCAGCGTCGCCCGGGCGACGCCCGCCCGCGCGCGCGCGGCGGCGCGGGGCGAGGTCAGCCGATCGACGTCGGCTTGGGAGTTGGACCCGCGGCCGGCCAGGGTGAGCGCGGGGGCGG
>JBQCFR010000001.1:0-3515 GCA_051958885.1 Tsuneonella sp. | reverse complement strand
CGAAGAGCTGGTGATCACCGATTCGATCCTGGCGACCGACGCCGCGCGCGATTCCAAGCGCATCCGCATCCTCACGATCGCCCCGCTGATCGGCGAAGCGGTGCGGCGGATCGCGGACGAGAGCTCGGTGTCGAGCCTGTTCGACTGAGTCTTATATGGTTCGTCATTGCGAGCGCAGCGAAGCAATCCATCGTCCGGAGCTGGATTGCGTCGCGGCGCTCGCAATGACGAGCCCGAGGCAAGGCACGTGAGCCTGGCCGACGACATCGCGCTCGCCAACCGGCTCGCAGAGGCTGCCGGCGCGGCGATCCGGCCCTATTTCCGCGGCGAGATCGGGCTCGAGAGCAAGGCCGACGCCTCACCGGTCACGCTGGCCGACCGGGCGGCGGAAGAGGCGATGCGGCGCCTTCTCGCTGCCGAAGCCCCGCGCGACGGCATCCAGGGCGAGGAGTTCGGGATCGAGCGCGAGGGCGCATCGCGGCGCTGGGTGCTCGATCCGATCGACGGGACCACCAGCTTCGTCGCCGGACGGCCGATCTTCGGCACGCTGATCGCGCTGCTGCACGACGGGTTTCCGGTGCTGGGCGTGATCGACCAGGCGATTCTTGGCGAACGGTGGATCGGCGCCTCGGGGCGGACGACGACGTTCAACGGCAAGCCGGTGCGCACCCGCGCGTGCCGCGAGCTGTCCGATGCGCTGCTCGCCACCACCAGCCCGAGCTTGTTCTCAGACCACGCCGCCGAGCACTTCATGGCGCTTGCCGGCAAGACCGCGCACCGGCGAATGATCTGGGGCGGGGACTGCTACAACTACGGCCTGCTCGCGAGCGGGCAGATCGACCTCGTCTGCGAAGCGGGCCTCAAGCTGCATGACTTCGCCGCGCTGGTCCCGGTGATCGAGGGCGCCGGTGGGACGATGGCGGACTGGAACGGTGATCCGCTCCACGCGGCCAGCGAGGGGCATGTCATCGCGCTGGGCGATCCGGCGCGGCTGGAGGACGTGGTCGAGGCGCTCGCCTGCGGGCATTGACGTCTCGACTGCAGTTCTGGGCTTCGCTCGAACCGCGCTCGACACGAACGGTGAAAAGAAATCCGTTCGCCTCGAGTAGATGTCGAGCTTGTCGAGACATCGTGTCGAGAGGCTTCGCTCCTTAGGCAAATATCAAACCGCCCGCGCTAGACCCGCGAGCATGGCGACCACCGCCCTTCCGCCGGTCCAGGCGACCGCGCACTCGCTCCGCGCCGGCTGGGCGCGGCTCCTGGACTGGTTTCCGCTCGCCGTCATGCTCGCGGTCTCGGCGCTCGAGCTGGCGCTGGCAGACCGCAAGTACGGGCTGTTCAGCGGCGGGTTCGGCCAGTCGCGCGCGGTCGACACGCCGGCGGAAATCGCGCTGTTCTTCGCCGGCTATGCCGCAGCGCAGGCGCTGCTGGGGCTCGCCGGGTGGACGCTGGCGCTGCGGGCGACGCGCTCGCGGCCGGCATGGACTGCCCACTTCGTCTTCGCGCTCGTCAACGGCGCGCTGTTTTGCGGGGTGCTGGCGGCGACCTACCAGCTTCACGCGTATTTCAGCGACGCGGTCGGCTTTGCGCTGCTCGCGCAGCTCGGCGGAGGGAGCCTGGTCGATGCGGTCAAGTTCGGCGCGTCGGAGATCATGGTCGGGCTGGCGGCGCTCGCCGCGCTGCTGGCGGGCGCGTCGGTGCTGTGGCGGGTACTCGCGCGGCTGCTGCCGCAGGGCCTCGCGCGGCCGCGGACGCCCAGCTGGCGCGTCTGGGCCGCGCTGCTGGCGCTGGTGATCGCGCTTGCATTCGTCATTCCGCGCACCGGCAGCGATGCGGCGTTCGGCCTCAGGCGCATGCTTGCCTGGCAGCTTACCGACGGGACGCTCGATGCGCTCACCGACTTCGACCGCGACGGCTACGGCCTGTTCGGCATCCAGCATGACGATCACCCGTTCGATCCCGCGCGCCACCCGCTCGCCCTCGACATTCCGGGCAACGGGGTGGACGAGGACGGCTACGGCGGCGACCTGCATCTCGTCCCGCTCGCCGCGCCGCTGGGGGCGCAGGTGTTCACCGGCAAGCGGCCCAACGTCGTCGTGGTGGTGTTCGAATCGACTCGCGGCGACGTGCTCGGCAAGCGGGTGAACGGCCGGCTGGTCGCGCCCAACATCGACGCGCTGGCGGCCGCGGGCAGCGTAGTGCGCCCGGTCTACAGCCACGTCGGCTTCACCACCGAGAGCCTCAAGTCGCTGTTCTCGGGCCAGCTCGCGCCCCGCGCTGGCGACCCCTCGCTGTTCCGCGACTTCAAGGCGAGCGGCTACCGCATCGGCGTGTTCTCGGGACAGCCGGAGAACTTCGGGGGCATTTCCGACGTGGTCGGCACCAGGGCCGACGCCGACGTCTATGTCGATGCCGAGAGCTTGCGCGACAAGCGCGCGTTCGACTTCGCCGCCGAGGGCAGCCTGCTGATCGACGAGCGCCACCTGCTCGCCGCGTTCGACCGGACCTTCGGGCGCGAGGACTGGCGCGCGCAGCCGCACTTCGCCTATTTCAACTTCCAGTCGCCGCATTTCCCCTACGACCACCCGGGGGTTGGCCGTCGCGTGACCGATCACCCGCTGCCGCGCGGCGAGATCTCGCAGGCGAACGCTGAGCGGGTGCGCGAGACCTATTGGAACGCGGTCGCCAACGCCGATTACTGGCTCGGCCAGGTGATCGCGCGGCTCAAGGCCAAGGGGGTGTGGGACGACACCATCCTGGTGCTCAGCGGAGACCACGGCGAGGAGCTGTTCGAGGGCGGATTCCTCGGCCACGGCCACGTGATCGACCGCGAGCAGTTCCAGACGCTGCTGGTCGCCAACCGGCCGCACATGCTGCCCGCGGGGCCGATTGCGCTCGCCGATTACCGCGCGATCCTTTCGGCGGCGATTCGGGGCGAGAAGCCGCCGAGAATCGCCGTTCCGCCGTTCATGCATATAGGCCCGCTCGACACGCCGACCGCGATCGGGCTCGCCGGGCCGAACGGACAGCTCACCAGCCTGCGGCTCGACACCGGCGAGGCGTGCATGGTCGAGCAGAAGCGCTGCGCCGCCTACGCCTCGCTCACCGGCGCCGACCGCGCCCGCGCCGACGCGGTGGTGGCGCGCTGGGGCTCGGAGCGGTGGCGCGAGCGGCAGCGCGGCTGACAAGGCTTGCCATCTGCGCCTCTTCGGCTTAGGGGCGCCGCCTTCACCGACACGTGATTCATGACCTGCCTGGCCACAAGGGCTGCCAGGGCCGGTTCGAGCGTGTCCCCGAAAGGAGACGAAAATGCCCAAGATGAAGACCAAGAGCGGGGTCAAGAAGCGTTTCAAGATCACCGCCACCGGCAAGGTCAAGCACGGGGTCGCCGGCAAGCGCCACCGCCTGATCAGCCACAACGCCAAGTACATCCGCCAGAACCGCGGGACCACCGTGATCGCCGACGCCGATGCGAAGACGATCAAGAAGTGGGCGCCCTACGGGCTCGATTGAGG